>JAKAPO010000111.1 GCA_021807065.1 bacterium | reverse complement strand
TCCGATCTCGCGCCGGCGAACGTATCCTCAGCTCGCTTCGATCGTTGAAGTCGCCGCACGTAAGGGAAGTCCGCGGACGCGGTCTGCTGCTGGGCATCGAGTTGGCAATGCCGGCACGCATCCTCTCCGACGAACTGCTGATACGCGGCATCGTTGCCAAAGACACGCACGAAAAAGTTCTGCGCATCGCCCCGCCGCTGGTCATCGACGACGCTACGGTAGCGATGCTCGTCGAGCACCTCTCGGAGGCGCTCGCCGGCTTGCCCGCCTCCCTCGCCTCCCTCGCATATTGACACCCCACTTGCGGCCTTGTTATGCTCGGCGAGCCGAAGCGGTGCCCGTGGGGAAGCCCCACGTGGTACACACCGGATGCCTGTGGGCTATCCGGTCTCGCATCAGGGACCGTCGGCCGGTTCCGCGTAGCGGGGTTGCTTCGGCAACGCCATTTTTATTTGAGGCCGAGTGAAGCGCCGAGGCCGAGCGCGACGTGCGAGGCCATTCATTAAGGAGGACAACGTCACGATAGGTAAGGGAGAAACACCATAGCTCGACCGCTCCGCGTCAACGATCAGATTCGCATTCGTTCGGTCCGCGTGATCGACGAAAACGGAACCCAACTCGGCATCATGCCGGTCGAAGATGCTCAATCGCGAGCACGGGCGGCCGGACTGGATCTCATCGAAATCTCGCCGAACGCGCAGCCGCCCGTCTGCAAGATCGGCGACTATGGACGCCTCAAATACGAGCAAGCCAAAAAAGACAAAGACGCCCGAAAGAAGCAACGGCACTTCGAACTGAAAGAGGTGAAGTTGCGGCCGAAAATCGAGACGCACGACTACGAGACGAAGGCCCGTATGGCGGAGCGCCTCCTCCAAGACGGAAGCAAGATCAAAGTAACGATCATGTTTCGCGGTCGCGAGATCACGTACTCGTCGTTCGGGCGGCAACTTCTGGATCGCATGGCACTCGATTTGACACCGCTTGCGACCATCGAGCGAGAGCCGCGCCTGGAAGGCAAGAACATGTTCATGATTCTGGCGCCGCGGTCCGTACCTACCGGTCCTCCCAAATACTCCGCGCCGCCAAAACCGAAGGAGAAGGCCAGTGCCTAAAATTCGAACGCACCGTGGTACCGCCAAACGCGTCAAAGTAACGGCGAAGGGCAAAGTCATGCATCGCCATCAGTTCGATGGTTGCGGCCATATCCTCAGCAAGAAATCGAAGAAACGCAAGCGCAACTTCCGCAAGGATCAGCCGACCGCTCCGGGTGACATGCGGCGCATTCGAGCACTCATCCCGTATCTGGCATAGGAGGCTCACATGGCACGAATCAAACGAGGCGTCGAAGGCATCAAGCACCGCCGACGAGTGATGAAACTCGTCAAGGGATTCCGCGCCGCTCGGCGCCGCAATTATCGCGTCGCAAACGAGGCGTTGCTCAAGTCGCTAGCCTATGCATTTCGCGATCGCCGCGTGCGTAAGCGCGATTTCCGGTCGCTCTGGATCAGCCGCATCAATGCGGCTGCGAGGCGCGAGGGTCTTTCCTATTCGCTCTTAATGCACGGCTTGAAGAAATCCGGCGTGAATCTCAACCGCAAGGCGCTCGCGGATTTGGCCGTCAGCGACGCAAAGGCGTTCGGTACGCTGCTCGATATCGCGAAGCAAGCCGTCGGGAAGTAAGGCTTGTTCGCAATCGTACTGGCGGCCGCGCTCGGTTTCACGCCGGCGACCGCACATCGAATCGACGGCATCGCGGAAGCGGAAGTCCGCGCGCACCGTACGCCGGGTATAGCGGTTGGGGTCGTCGAGTCGGGTCGTATCATCTACGCCCGCGGCTTCGGCGTTGCGAATCTGTCGCGTCGCGATCGCGTCTCGCCTGCAACGCAGTTCGGCATCGGCCAACTCAGCCAGGAATTTACCGCGGCGGCGCTGTTGTTGCTCGAGCAGAACGGGAAGATCAAGCTCGACGATCCCGTGACAAACTACATTCCGAAACTGACGGTAGCGCGTGGCGTAACGCTGCGCGACTTGCTCGACCAGACGTCGGGCCTGCCCCACGTCACCAACTGGGCGCACCTCCTCGCCGCCGCAAACGCGAAGCGGCCACTCGCGGCTCCGCATACCGTATACGATCCCAACCCGCTCAACTATCTCCTCGCGGGACTGATCGTGGAGCGAGTCACGGGCATACCTCTCTCGGACTACGTAGACCAGAACATCTTCGTACCGCTCGTCATGGACAGCTCGCTGTATACCGGTGAGACCGGCCTCGCGAGCACGCATGCCATCGGCTACACGAGACGCGGGCGCAGGTTCGTAAGAGCTTACGCATGGAGTGCGACGCGTACCGGCGGTGATTCGGGCGTCATCAGCAACGTCTACGACTTGGCGAAATGGGATATCGAGTTTCCAATTCTCCTGCGGGTCGATGCCGTTCGGGAGATGTTCACCCCCGGATTACCCGGCATGCTCGACCGTCACGCGATGGGTTGGACGATCGATCGGCGCAGCGGCACGCGCTATATCTGGCAGCATGGCGAGGTGCCCGGCTACCACGCGATGAACGCACTGCTGCCGGACGATCACGTCGCGGTGATCGTGCTGGTAAACGCCGATACGTTCGGGGGCAATGCAACGTTGCCCGAGGAGATCGCCGGTCGCATCCTCGATGTGCTCGTGCCGCCGAGCGCCGAACACGTCGACAACGCCATCGTGGCGCGCGCGAGAGATTGGATCGGGCGCCTCGCGAGTGGGAACATCGATCGCACCCAGCTGACACGCGAGTTCAGCAACTATCTGTCCGACAGAGTCGTGCGGCAAGCGAATATCGCCGCATACGGGCGCGTCATCTCGATGATTCCGCTTGCAAGCACCCCGTCCCCGGGAGGCGCGACGCAGTACGAGTTTCTCGTGCGCTTCACCCATGCAGTGCGCCACTACCACATAACGCTAACGTCCGACGGAAAGATCGCGTTTATTTCCTTCAGTCCGTAGCAAGGATCCATTTCGCTCAGGGCTAGGAGCCGAGCGGGCGAAGCGTACTACGGTAAACGAACCCCGGGGCGACGACGCCCCGGGGCGAAATGAGACTTGCTAGGCTCCTAGCAGGCTAGATGTCGGATTCCGCGATGCGCCGCCCAGTAGCTTCCGTCACTTTGCCGAGCATAGCTACGGCCTCGGCCGGCAGCGCGTTGCTGAACATGTAGCGCAACCGCTCGTCGACATCCTCGACGATGAGCACCGCGCGGCGGCCGCTGCGAACGGCGCTGACGAGCGATTCGAGGTACGCGTCATCTTCCGGAGCAAGCGCCGAACCTTCGGCCCTGCTCTTAGCGGCGGGGCGCGCATTCTTGAGCAGCCTCTTTAAGACGGCGTCGATATCACCCGGGACTTCCAAGTTTTCTTCTCCCCCAGTTAGCGACTATTAGGTCTATCGACGCAGAGAAGCCGCAAGTTCACCACGCGAACCCCCCATCCAGTGCAAACTAAGCAGAGTCTTTACATCGGCGATTTCACCGGCAGCGGCCAGACTCCACGCGTCGCCCAACGCAAATGCTTCGACCTCGATGCGCTCGTCCTCATCGAGCGACTGCTCGCCAGCCGTAAGCTCCTCGGCCGCAAGAAAGTGCATCGCTTCGGTGCAAAAACCGGGCGTCATGTACAGCGTCCCCAGGTGACGCACGCGGCCGGCGCGATAACCGGTTTCTTCCATGAGTTCGCGGGAGGCGCCGGCGACCGGATTCTCACCGTTCTCGGCAGTACCCGCCGGGATCTCCCAAAGATACCGGCCGGCCGCGTGACGATACTGCCGAACGAGAACGATCCGGTCGCGCGTAGGCATCGCGATGATACCGAAAGTCTCGGCGTGCTCGACGACGTCACAACGGTGAACGCTGCCGTCGTCGTACCGTAACTCGTCTACGCGCACGCGAAAGACGCGACCGTCGAACGCGATGCTCGATTCGAGAACCTGCGGGAATTCATCCATCTTCGGAGCATTCAAGGAACGTGCGCGGATCCATACTCGGCGAGCTCGGATGGCTGCTCCTTTTTGTCGTCGTCTTGGTAGTTGCGGTCTATGCGTTCAATATCTTTCTCGTACCGCATCACTTCAACCCCATCGTAGCCAACGTGCTCGCCGCAATCGTCGCCGCATTGATCTACATCGCGACGCGCGCATACGCCGGACGGCGGTAATGGCCTAGTGGCGAAACGATTGGGCGTCCACTCGCCGCTCCTCGCGGCCGCCCGCACGTTGTTGACCGCGAAAGGGAGGCGCGAACGGGGACGCTTTCTCTTCGAAGGACCGACGCTGCTCGAGGAGGCTTATCGCAGCGCGCTCGAGATTACGGCAGTCTACGTTACTGCGGAATCGTACGAAAGGACTCGGCTCGTTCGAGAACTGGAGAGGCACGGCGTGCCGGTCATGCTGATCGGCGAGCGCAGCGCCGTGCGGCTCTCGGATGTCCAGACGCCGACGGGTGTCGTCGCCGAGGCACGGCAGCGCTTCGAGCGATTGGAGAGCCTGCTCGCCAGACCCGGGCCCGCGGTCGTCCTGGCCAAGGTCGCAGACCCCGGAAACGCGGGCACCGTGGTGCGGTCCGCAGAAGCGTTCGGAGCCGCAGGCGTCATCTTCGGACGGGGAGGTGTCGAACCGTACCACCCCAAGGTCATCCGCTCGGCAATGGGTTCGCTCTTCCGCGTACCCATCGCAGTATGCGAACCGAAAGAATTGCAAAGGGTAGCAGAGCAAGCGGGTCGACCCGTGGTCGGATTGTCATCTCACGGCGGCCCGATGAGCTTCCAAGGCTCTGCTCCGGTCCTGATCGCGGGACAGGAGCGCCGCGGGCTTGGCCCATTTGCCGCCGTCTGTTCCTCCTACATGGCGATTCCGATGCGCGGGCTGGCGGAGAGCCTCAACGTTGCCGTTGCGACATCCATCGCACTCTACGAGGCACGCGAGCTGTAGTGCCCGGGAACGCCGCATTTTTCGGAACATTTTGAGGCCATTTGTCAAGACTACCGGGGCTGAAAGGGCCGTGCTATACTCACCCCATTCCGGGCGGCAGAACCGGACTGATGGTGCAGAGAAGGAGACCAGGCCTGTATGGCAACGTGCGATTTCTTCTGGAAACTCTTCGCGCAAACTGGATCGATCAACGCCTACCTCGCATACCGCCGCACGCATGCGGCGCCGACTACGAGCTAGACGAAAAGAATTCCACCAGCTCTTTCCCGAAAGCGCCCCACCAGGGGCGCTTCGATTTCGACCACTGCAATGAACGATTTAGAGAGACTCCAGATGCGGTTTGAGGCGGCCGTTCAGGCGGCTCGCGATGAAACCGCGCTCGAGGAGGTTCGAGCGGCCTTTCTCGGGCGCAGCGGGGAGATAAACGCGATCCGCCGCAGCATCGGGAGGCTCGCCCCAGCGGATCGGCCGAGCGCCGGAAAAGCCATCAACGATACCGTGGAACGGATGGAGACGGTCCTGGGCGAACGTCAGACCGTTCTAGCCGCGCTCGACGTGCAACGCAAACTCGAGGAGCGCATCGACGTAACGTTCCCGGCAACGCAGCCTCAGGTTGGAAGCATCCACCCAGTGCGCCGTGTCATCGAAGATGCGTGCGCGTACTTCGAACGGCACGGTTTCGCCGTGGTACTCGGGCCGGAAGTCGAACCCGCTTACTACAACTTCGACGCGCTCAACATTCCCGAAGGCCATCCGGCGCGCGAAGCCCTCGACTCGTTTTGGATTGACGACACGCTGCTGCTTCGTCCACACACGTCGCCCATGCAGATTCGCACGATGCAGCTGCACAAGCCGCCTATCGCCATCGTCGCTCCGGGAAAATGCTACCGGCGCGATGCCGTCGATGCGCGCCATCTCTTTCAGTTTCACCAGATCGAAGGACTGCTGGTCGCCGAGGGGATCCACTTCGGCCACCTCAAGGGCATGCTCGCCGGTCTGTGCCGTGCGCTCTATGGTCCGTACCAGCGCGTGCGCTTTCGGCCGTCATTCTTCCCGTTTACCGAGCCAAGCGCCGAAGTGGATACGACCTGTCCTAAATGCCAAGGAAAGACGACTGCGTGCAGCATGTGCGGAGGAGCCGGCTGGATCGAACTCGGAGGCGCAGGAATGGTGCATCCGAACGTGCTGCGCGAAGTTGGCTACGATCCGGAGATCGTTTCCGGCTGGGCCTTCGGCTTCGGCGCAGAGCGTCTCGCACTGGCACGCTATGAGGTCGACGACATCCGCCGCTTCATCGATAGCGACCCTGACTTCCTCGAACAACTCGCATAATAGATGAAGATACCAATCAGTTGGCTGCGCGAGTATACCGATCTGCCCGCGGACTCGGCGCAGGTTGCCGATCGTCTCGCGCTGCTCGGCTTTCCGGTCGAGGAGATCGTCCACCGGCCGACGATCGCGAAGGTCGTCGTCGGAAGGATCGTCGCCATCGAACGTCATCCGAACGCCGATCGACTTCACGTCTGCACGGTCGACGTGGGCGCGGAGCGCGCTCTGACAATCGTGACCGCCGCCACGAACGTGGCGCCCAATCAGACGGTCCCCGTTGCAACGATCGGCGCTCGCCTTCCGCACGCGACGATCGAGCGGCGGTCGATGCGCGGACTCGAATCGGAGGGAATGCTCTGCTCGCCCGACGAGCTGGCGCTTCCGCCGGAATGGTTCGAGAGCGACGGCATCATGCAGCTCGATGGCGCGCTCGCGATCGGCGACGACCCCGTTGCGCGACTCGGACTCGACGACGACGTTCTCGACGTCGAGATCACGAGCAATCGCGTCGATGCCATGTGCGCGATCGGTCTAGCGCGCGAACTGGCCGCCTCGTATCACGCCGCCTTGCGACTTCCTTCGTTCGAGAATCCCGGAAAGGATCGCGCGTCACCACAGCCGCGCGTCCAGATCGAGACACCCGATTGCCGCCGCTTCGTCTTACAACGCTTCGATCGTATCAGCGTGAAATCTGCGCCGGTTTGGATGCGCGTCCGTCTTGCGCTCTGCGGCGTGCGCCCGATCAACGATCTCGTCGACATCTCGAACTACGTCATGCTCGAAACGGGACAGCCTCTGCACTTTTACGATTCCGACCGCGTCGCCGAGCAGCACCTGGTCGTGCGCGATGCAAAACACGGCGAGCATCTGGTGACGCTCGACGGTATCGATCGCGCGCTGGCTTCCGGCGCGTTGGTCATCGCCGATTCGCGTGGTGCGCTCGGTCTAGCCGGCGTGATGGGCGGCGCTTCGAGCGAAGTCACCGCTTCCACGACGGCGATTCTGCTGGAAGCGGCGACGTTCAACGGGGCGCGCGTGCGCCGGACGGCAGCGCTCTTCGGACTACGGACCGAGGCGTCGTCGCGCCACGAAAAAGCGCTCGCAGCATCCCTCGCAGAAGTCGGTGCCGCGCGTGCCGCGCAACTCATCGTACAAACTGGAGCGGCCGCTTATGCTCCCGTCATTGCCGGCGAAACGCCCACCGCCGCTTCGATACTACTGCGCACGCGCGACGTCAACCGAATCCTCGGAACGCGGCTCGATCGTGAAAGAATCGCGGACCATTTAAGCCTCCTCGGCTGCGAGTGCGAACGCCGCGATGATAGGCTCGCGGTAACTCCGCCTCCATGGCGCAACGATC
>JAKAPO010000110.1 GCA_021807065.1 bacterium | reverse complement strand
ATCTCGAGCGTCTGAGCGATATATGTTTGAAGATCACGCCTTCCCGCCCAGAGTTCTGCAGACAGCGGTAAGACGAGGCGCCCGTAGTCATTCGGGGCAATTACCCGGAGCTGCACGATAGTAAGGCTCTTAGCGCAGTTCTTCCAAGAACTCCGGTGCGCTGACGCCGCGCGTCGGCCGCCCGAAGGCGGTAACGAGCAGCGAGCGGCGCGCACGCGAGCGCGCGTAGTCGAAGAGTCTGCGCGCGCGCTCGTTGTACCGTTCGCGCGCCCGTACGCGATAGACGTAGTACGTGAACTTTGCGGTGCGCGCCGTAGGTGCGTCGCCGACGTTGTCGCGAGGAACCATTCCGAGACGCCGGCTGAAGTGGAACGTATCGGCTGCGTACCAAGGCGGGAATGCTCCCGGCCTGACGTTGGCGATGACGACGTGATCGAAGCCGCGTCCACGCGCGCGTTCGACGCTCGTGATCGAGACGGCATCGGCGCGGTTACGAAGCGGGCACGATTCGAGGGAACTAAGCGCTCGGCGTTCTGCATCCGCCAATACGTCGCCGAGGCCGGCTCGTTGATGTGCGGCAAGAAATGCGGATAAGCGCGAAAGGAGTTGCGAGAGAATCTCCTGCTGTGCGCGTGCGCGCGCAGAGCCAGGCTCCCCTTCCCGCGCCAGCCCTTGGCTCCACACCAAGCGCACGAACGCCTCGAACGGCAGCGTTGCTTGCGATGCGACCCAACCCTCGCGAAGCGCGCGGAAGCGGGCGACGCGCTCGACCGCGATTTCGGGGAGCCTCGCGTCGCATTCGCCTTCGAGGACGTTGCGTGCCAGCCGAACCGCGCGCATCGGATCGTGACGATGCGCGCCTGAGGGCGGACTTGGTGGCTCTTCTTCGAAGAGAACTATCTGTCTCTCGCTCGGTTCGCCGCAGAGTACCGCGACCGATGCGTCACTGAGATGCATCGCGGGATTGGAGAGCGTGCGTAGCAGATAATCGTGCCGGAACGGATCGTGAACGTTCCACAACAAAGCGAGGGCGTCGAGAGCGCGGCGATCGGCGAAGAGATTGTAATCGCCGGAGACGTTCACCGGAACGTTGCGCTCGAGCAGCGCCTCCTCGTAGACCGTCGCCGTCCGCGCGGAGCGCAGAAGGATCGCCACTTCCCCGGGTTTGGCGCCATCGTTCAAGAGACGCTCCACGTGCGCGGCGATCTCCGCGGCTTCCTCGCGCTGCGTTTGCAGACGCATGAAGCTAGGCTGCACCGGCGGACGGAATGGCGTGGCCAGCTCGGCGCGCTTGGAGATGCCGTCGAAGATCCGGCATCCCGTGCCGCGCAACTCGCCAGCAGGATTTCCGGCTAGCGTCACGCCTTCCAAGCTCTTCCCAAAGATTTCTTGAACGAGCGTTGCCTCGCCCGGCGTGAGGTCTTGCGCGTCGTCGACGAATGCGAGGCGATAGCGCTCGCGTAGGCTCGCCGCGCGCGCGGAATCCGATGCCAAGAGCGTAACTGCTTCGGCAACCGCGTGGCGACCCGTCGCGCAGCCGCGTTCACGAAGTAATCGTTCGTACGCGCGAAACAATTGCGCGAGCAGCTTCGCCAGATCGATCTCGCGGCGATACTGCCGCTGCAGCTCTTGCGGCGAAACGGCGAGCGAATCGCGGTGCTCGTTTTTCGTTGCGGAGAGCAGACCTGGTTGCGCCAGATTGGGCGTATGGGCGTAGAATTCCGTTGCACCCGTAAGTGAGCGCTCGAGAAACTCTTCGATCGGAATCAAGGCCTCGACAAGGTTGCGCTCGAGGCGAAAAGCCGACTCGAGAAACCGTTCCGGCGTGCGCAACCCTTGAACTTCGGGGTCGATCTGCAGCTCGAGTAGTTCCGTCTCCATCGCGAGGAGCGGTGCAGCCGCCTCTTCAAACAGCGCCTCGGCTTCGACGTCGTCGATGAGGCGCACGGGCGTACCGGCTTCGCCTAAAATCTCTAAAGCGAGAGCGTGCAAACGCTGCGGGGCGGGTTCGTCGATTCCGGCAACGAGGGGAGCGTAGCCGTTCGCTCGGGCTGCTTCGATTCGCTCGCGCAGTGCGGTCGTCTTCCCGGTGCCGGCGGACCCGACGATCGCAAGCGGTTCGAGTTTCACTTCCGGCACGATCATCGGCCGAATCGCTCTCCGTCCGGTGGCGGACGTTTCGCGCAGGCAAACGTGTAGGCACAATACTCGCACGCGCCGGGATCCTCCGTCACGCCGAAGCTTCGCGGCTCCTTCGACGTGAGCAGCGTGCAGATCTCGACCATTCGGCGTTTTGCGCGCTCCAACTCCGCGACGGTGATGCTTTCGCCGACTTCGAGGCTGACCGGACGAACGTCGAGGAGCGCGTCTTTGAGCGGCAACAGAACCAGCCGCTGCACCCTATCGCCCGCCGCGGTTCGTACCCAGTAGTAGAAGGCGAGCTGGAAATCGCCGAACTCGCGTACCAGCTCGCGGTACTCCTGGGCGCTTTCCGCGATCTTTCCGGTCTTGTAGTCGACGACGCTCACCGTGCCGCTGCGCTCGTCACGATCGAGGCGATCGATGAATCCGATGAATGCAAATCCCTCGAGATCGAGCTGAGCCGGAACCTCTCGGCCGATCACCGTGAATGGCGCTCGCGCCGCCTCGGCGGCGAGCCAGGAGACATAGCGCCGGGCGGTTCGCAACGCGCGGCGCCGCTGCATCTCGAACTCGACGGCCGTTGGGAAGCCGCTGCGGTTCTCGGCGAAGGCTGCTTCGATCTCGTGCGCGAGATCGCGCTGCATCGCGGAGGTATCGCCCGGTTGCGGCCGGTGATGACGGTCGTGAAAGCGCTCGAGCGCGAGGTGAAATGCGGTACCGTAGGTCGACGCGGCCGATCCGGGGTCCTCGACTGCCGCGCATACGTAGCGGTAGAACCACTTTCGCTCGCACTCTGCGTACGCGTTCAGCGCCGAGGCACTGAAGTGCGGATGGCGTGCACGCACCACCCCGGGCGTTTCACGCGCGGCCGGCTCCGCCAGCGAGATCGCTTTCACGTCGAATGAAGTTTTCACGACAAGGTGCCAGGCGCCTTCGCGCCGCTCGTATAAGGCAGCGCCATGCGGCGCATCATCGTCGGTGTCAGCGGAGCGAGCGGAAGCGTCTACGGGTACATGGCTTTACAGGCATTACGCGCCATCGGCGGCGTCGAGACGCACCTCGTTCTTACCGCCGCAGCCCGGCGGACGATTGCGCTCGAGATGGCGGTGACCGCCGACGAGTTCGAGGTACTCGCCGACGTCGTCCACCGCGAGGACGATCTCGCCGCCGCGATCTCCAGCGGCTCATTCATCACCGACGGGATGCTGGTCATCCCATGCTCGATGAAGAGTGCGAGCGCGATCGCCTATTCGTTCAACAGCAATCTGCTCGTGCGCGCGGCCGACGTCTGTTTGAAGGAGCGGCGCCGGCTCGTCTTAGTCGTGCGCGAGACCCCGCTGCACCTCGGGCATCTGCGTACGCTCACGCAGCTCGCGGAGTTGGGTGCGGTGATCTTGCCGCCGATTCCGGCGATGTACTCGAACCCCCAGTCCGTCGACGACATCGTTGCCCACACGGTCGGCAAGGCACTGGACCAGTTCGGTATCCCCAACGAGCTGTTCAGCCGCTGGCGCTCTCCGCTGTAGCTACAGCGCGTGGAACGCGAGGAAGATTCTCGTCTTCCGGAAATGCTCGCCGCGCGCACCGGCTACATAGGAACGTAGACTTTCACGACACGAAGCCTCTCTGGATCGACGAGAAAAGAAGCAGTATGGCATGGCCATGTGGTACCAACGCCTACTGGCCCGGAGGAGCGTCCTTCAAAATCAACATGCAAGAGATCGTGTTCGTCCTGAATCTAGATCCTGTACTGGTGTAGATCACTGAGATCGCACAGCTTCTGACGGCACAGAGCGAGTTGGGAAAATCGGTGGTAGGCAAGGATACGTGCGGCCAGGTTGCGGCACAGGTGCCCGTCAAGGCATTGAAGTGCGCACAGCGTGCGCTCCGGAATTTCGCGGGCAAGCTCCAGCGCCGCGCTCATTCTGCATTCTCGTTCGTCTTGACACGGGGCCTAGTTTCATCGGTCGCTGTTGACCTCAAGCGCGAGTATCGCGTAGAAGCCCTTCTGCTAGGGCGACGTCACCGGCGCGATCGACGTTGACTGCGGTTTCGGGATAGGGCGAGATCACGGCGCGCACCGGCGCGCCGAGCAACCCGCGGGCGCGGGCTTCGGCATCGGCGATCGTCAGCAGTCCGGCGGCGTACTTGAAGAGCACTCCGTAGCCGAAGATCGAGGCCAGCCGCCACGGCTTCTTGCGTGCGGCGCCGAGTTGCTCGATGAAGCGCTCGAGTGACGGCAGCACGCGTGGCTTCAGTGTCATGAGGCCTGCGCCGCAGAACGTGCCGTCGCGCAGCCTCGCCCATGTATGTGGAATTTGCGGATACCTTACGGCATGCACGGAGCGCTCGACGCAACCGTAGCCGACGTCCGGGTCGAGCGGCTGCGCTCGAGCGATGAAATCGTCGACGGACTGCGATGTGAGAACCGGCAGATCGGATGTCGCCAAGAGTATCATCTCATCGGGCGGTAGGCGTTCGAGGCCGTTGCGAAGGCTTTCGCTGATGAGCTGGCCGTCGGGGCGATACTCGTCTGCGAGAGCGAGCGCGGGATCGCCATGCATGGACGGCGGCGCGACGACGACGATGAGCGCGATCTGCTCTGAAGCGCGCATGGCCGAAAGAACCCGCTCCACGAGCGGGCGTCCGCCGATACGAACGAACGCTTTGTTCGGCGCTTCCGGCTGCAGCGCGGAGACTTCGTCGGGCGGTCCCCCCGCCAGCACGACCGCGATCACGAGCGCCAGATATCCGATTGCGTGAACTCTGTCGAAAAGATCGCAAAATCGTCCGGCAACTGAAGGCGCCTCGCGATTACGTCGCGCTCCGTAACATCACGCGCGATAGCGAAGACGCAAGAACCGGAACCAGCGAGCAGGGGACGGCGCGCTCCGGCCTCGCGCAACGCATTTCGCGCGTGCCGGATCGCGGCCTGTTCCATTGCCAGATCGTCGAAATCGTTGCTCAAGAGTTCCTCGACTGCATCGAAATCGCCGTGCTGAAACGCATCGACGCATCGCAGGGAGACCGACGTGTTGCGCGGGCGGATAGTGCGATCGTGGGAATCGAGGCTCGAGTACGCCCGTGCGGTCGAGACCGACACCGGCGGTTTGACGAGAAGCACGCACCACGGCGGCACCGCACCCAGTGCCGTCACGCGCTCGCCGGTTCCTTCGACGAGTGCGGCCGTTTGGACGAGAAAGAACGGCACGTCCGATCCGAGCCCGCGCGCCGCCTCCAGCACGTCGAACGGCGGCAGCGCGCCGAACCGGCCTTCCGCCGCCGCCAGCAGTATCGTTGCCGCATCGCTAGAGCCGCCACCGAGGCCCGATTGCACCGGAATCCTTTTGCGCAGCGTCACGTTACCCTGAAGCCGGCTGCCTGTCGCCGCTTCGACTGCTTGCAGTGCCCGTAATGCAAGATTCTCCTTTCCGTAAAGGGCGCCATCGTCGCAGCGAAAGGAGAGGCGCGTATCGGGCTCGATCTCGATAACGTCTGCCAGAGCAAGCGGCACCATGACGCTGCGTATGTCGTGGTACCCGTCGTTGCGGCGAGCGAGCACCTCCAACGTCAAATTTATCTTAGCCGGCGCGCGCAACGCGACCGCCGGAAGGCCCGCTCGCGCGGACGCGCCAAACGAGGAGAGCATGGGGCCCAGTTACGACGCACAGCATAACGAGTACTGCGCGTACGTGCTCTCGGAGGAGCAGACGCCGTACGGGCTGCTACTGGGCAACTTCAAGGCGTACGCGCAATCGACTGCAAAAGGCGGCGTGCGCGGGCTGTGGGACGCCGACACCGACCGCATCATCTTCGGAACGCATCAGATTGCCTACCGGTTGCGCGATGGTCGCCAGACTCTTTTCCCGCACCAGATCAAACGTGAGTTTACGTTCCTGCCATACGCGCAACTCTCCGAGTTCACCCTAGAGAATCGCGTGCACGTCACGGAAGCATTTTACGTTCCGCACGGCGCCACATACGCACGCGCGGTCGCGTTCGTCGTCGACGTGACCCTCTACAACCCCGGCGCGACCGATGTCGAAGTTGCGATCTTTCCCTGGGCGTTGCTCGTCGGACAGCGATTTTACGGCGAGCCCGAGCATCAAGTATACGCGCACATCGAAGGTCGCTACGTCTGCTCGCGCAACCGCGAGACCGGTGGAGAGCGATGGTGGGGCGGTTCGCGAGCTCCGGTTGCCGTCAATCTTTCGCTGCGCGAGCAGGTGCTGCTCGAGCACATGCGGCGCGGCGGGCTCGTTCCCGAGACTCAAGATCAGAAATTCAGCGAAGTGACGCCGGAAGCCGCCGAACTCGTGAGCCGCCGCATCTTCGGAGCCTTCGAATTCCGCATCCGGGTTGCGCCGGGCGCGCGCGAACCGCTGCGGCTCGCGGTGGTCTACCATCCGGGCGGTGTCGAGCGCAGCCGTCCGGTACTCGAGGCATTGTTGCAAGATCCGAGGGCATTGCATGAAACGCAACACTACTATAGCGAGCGTTTGGCGGATGCCCGTTTCATGACGCCGTCGCCGGTGATCAGCCGCGGTATCGTTTGGGCAAAAGCGAACATGCTGCGCATCGCCAAGGAATACCCGCAAGGCTGGGGTTCGACGAACTCGCCGCCCTCGGATATCTTGGTCTCGCGCGACACGTCCTGGTTCGTGCACGCCTACGACTATTTCTGGCCGCAGTTCAGCCGCGACGCGCTCGAGCTCTTCAATCGCTTCGTCGACGACAGCGGTCTCATGATCGAATACGTTCGCGGCGTCAATGGCTTCAAAACGACGTACGATCTAAACATCAACGACGACACGCCGCTGCACTTGATCGCATTGCTCCATCACTACAACGCAACGCTCGATGACGACTGGGTGCGAAAACGCCACGAGCTCATCGTCAAGATGGCCGACTACCTTCTTTCCCAGCGCGACGGTTACGGCTTGATTTTCTGCAAGGCACAGGGTGTCGATATGCACGGGATCTCGTCGTGGCGGAACATCATCCCATATTACACGCTTGACGGCGCCGTGACCGAAATCAACGTAGAGAGCATTTTCGCGCTCGAGGCGGCCGCGATGCTCTGCGCCGTCGTGGAAGATCATGCAAACTGGGAACGCTACGAGCGGGAGGCTCACGATCTTCGCGAAGCGGTGATGAGTCAGCTGTACAACTCGGACACCGGCGCATTCGTTCTCAATTACGATCAAGAGCGCAACTACCAAGACAACTTTACCGCGGATGAGGTCTTCCCGGTGCTTTTCGGCGTCGGGTCGCCGCAGGAACGGCGCGCGATTCTCGAGCGACTCCTTGAGGCCGACTTCGTTACGCCCGTCGGCATTCGTACGATCTCCACTGCCGACTCATGGTACTTTCCTTCGTATGGTTACGGACTGCTTGGAGGCATCTGGCCCGATCTGACGCTGTGGTTCGTCGTTGCGTTGGCGCGCCATAACCTCACGAACGAGGCGGTGACGTTCTTACGCGAGACCTACGAAGCGATCGAGGCGGGGAGCCCGCGCAATACGGTCCCCGGCGAATTCGCGGAATGGTTCGACGGCGGATCGCTCAGCAATCG
>JAKAPO010000109.1 GCA_021807065.1 bacterium | reverse complement strand
ACGAGCCATACGCTCCAACATTTGCCTGTCGTCCGCTGCAATCACAAGTGCTTCCATCCATCATATGGTAGCACTTTATCGGTTACAGGTCACTAGGAGGCGTTCGCTCCGGGCGAGGCCCACGATACTGCGGCGCACGGTACTGCTGCTGCGGTGCGCGGTACTGCTGCGGCACCTGGTACTGCGGTGTGCGGTACTGCTGCGGTGCACGATACTGCTGCTGCATCTGCGGAGCGCGGTACTGCTGTGGTGCACGATACTGCTGCATCTGCGGCGCGCGGTACTGCTGTGGTGTACGATACTGCTGCTGCATCTGCGGCGCGCGGTACTGCTGTGGTGCACGATACTGCTGCATCTGCGGCGCGCGGTACTGCTGTGGCACCTGATACTGCGGAGCGCGGTACTGCGGCCGCTGTCGCAGTGGCGTGGTCAGGATGTGCATGCGAGCGCCGGCGCGATCCTGCGGAGCGATCGGCGCGAAATCCTGCGGGCGACGAACGGTGGTGAAGGGAAGCCGGACCGAAAGCACCGGCGGCCTTCCGTTGTTGACCGACGCAAGCAGGTTGCGATCCCGTTGGGCCATCCGCACGTGCTCGGTTTGTGCCGATGTCATTGGGAAGCGGCGCCCGGATGCGATCGCGATCTGACGTTGCGTTGGCCGCGCTTGGATACCGCCTTCTCCTCCGTTGTAGCTCACGCGATCGTACGAATTATACTGGTTGTTCACGACCACGGTTCGGTCGAGGTACACATTGTTGACGATCGTGATGTTGACGTTCGTTACGGCGGTGTTGTAATCGAACGTGCTACCGTTCCAATACCCGCCGACGTAACCATCGCCGTAGTAACCCGAGCCGTAGTCGACACCACCGTAGAAGCCGACCTGGGGAGCCCAGTATCCCGGATACCAGACGTACGCACCGTAGTCGCCGTCCCAACCCCAGTAGCCCGGAGTCCAATAGAGTCCGACTTCCGGCGCGAGAACCCACGTTCCAGGAACCCAATAGTATCCGCCGGGACCCCATGCCCAATAACCGGGCATCCAAATGAAGTCCGGACCAGGACACGGAGGCTGGTAGTAGTCGGGAATCGGCGGCGGAGCTATATCGACGAATATGCCGCCATTGAAAGTTCCGCTCCCGAATGAAACGCCGAAGTAGACTTGCGCCTCAGACGGTGTCGGGACAGCGAGGAAAGAGAGGGCGAGGATTATGGCTCCAAGCCGAGGTGCGATGGTGAGCATCGATTTTGTTCTCCGTTCTGCCATGGTAACGGCATTTACGGAGATAAGGTTCCCGAAAAGGAAAGCGATGCGGGCTTCCTCTCTGTGAGGAAGCCCGCTTAGTTATGGCCCGCATCCGCTTAACGTGGTTGTAATGTTCGCCGCGGTTGCGGACGAGGTGCCGCATGCGAAGGCACGTATTGCCGCGCTGCGGGATGGTATGCCGGTGCACGGTACTGCGGATGGTATGCCGGCGCGCGGTACTGTGGATGGTATGCCGGTGCACGGTACTGCGGATGGTATGCCGGTGCACGGTACTGCGGATGGTATGCCGGTGCACGGTACTGCGGATGGTATGCCGGTGCACGGTACTGCGGATGGTATGCCGGCGCGCGGTACTGCGGATGGTGTGCCGGTGCAGCGTGGTGCACCATCCGCGCAGCGTGACGTACCGGCGCTACGTGGTGCGTCATGATGTGATGTGCCGGTGCAATGTGGCGCATCATGGGCGCAGCACGGTGGCTGGCGACCGGTCTGCCGTTACGCACCGGAATCACGTGCGCGCGTGCCGTTACGCGATCGTGCGGGGTGATCGCCGCAAAATGCGCCGGACGCCGCGATGCGCTGAACGGGTGCATGACGGCAGCTTGCCCCGGATGACCATGGTTTACGGAGTAGAGGAAGTTGCGGTCTCGTCCCGCCCACTGCGCGTGCTGCAGCTGCGCCGCGGTTGGGGGATCGCGGTGCATGCGCGCAACGGCGAGTTGTGCGCGCGTCGGCCGCGCCGGATCTCCGCCCGGGCCGCCGTTAAAGGCGACGCGATTGCTTACGATCGTGTGGCTGGCGATGACCGCACTATTGAAGTACGTGTTATGTACGTACGTAACGTTGACGTTGGTTACGGCGGTATTGTATACGAAGGTTGGACCATTCCAGTAACCGCCGACATATCCGACGCCGAAGTATCCGGCGCCGTAGTTGATGCCGCCGTAGAAGCCGACCTGCGGCCCCCAGTAGCCGTCGTCCCAACCGTAGCAGTCGCAGTCGGGATCGAACGCCCAGTAACCCGGCGTCCAGTAGAGGCCGACATACGGTGCCATTTCCCAGTAACCCGGAACCCAGTAATATCCGGCTGGTCCCCACGCCCAGTAACCGGGGATCCAAACGAAACCTGGACCGGGAGCAGGCGGCTGGTAGTAAACCGGGATCGGCGGAGGCGGGATGTTCACGAACAGCCCAACGCTGACGCCGACGGAAACTTGCGCCGGCGCTCGCACCGGCGTTACTAACATTGAGAAGGCGATGATCGCGGTTGCGAGCCAACGGGTTGCGATTCTCACGTGTCCTCCAGTCTCCTCAATTGAACGCCATTACCCGTTCTAACGTTGCCGTATTCCTGTGTACTACGACACGAGTTGCGGCCGCTCGTTTGAATAAGAGCTACGGCGCGCTAGCCTGCTCGAGAGAAGAAGATCGCCTTCACAATTTAGGTGAAGTACACAACGGTAGAAGTATACAACGGTACGTGAATCCCGAGCCGACAAGGGCATAAGGAAACGAAGTGCTGGAGCTGTCGCCGTGCCGCCCCCCTAGTCACCGCCTCCCAACCGTCGCGTTCTCCAGTCTCAGCTTCGCGTTTATTCTTGTTCGAGCGTACGCCCCGAAGCTGGGCTTATCGCTCGCCGCAGATCCTTTCTTTCGCGCGCGCAGCGGATCGGTTGCGCGCGCTAGCCGGAGTTTATGACGGTCGGCGAGCTAGCTCCGGCGGCTTCTCGCGTCCCGTGGCTACGCTAGATTAGGCAGCCAGTGCGTAGGTGTTGTCGGCAGATATGCCGTTGCGATCGTTTTAGGAGTGCTCGCAACTCCGCCTGCTGGCGACGGCCGCGGAGGTCCCCGTCGAACCTACCTCAGCCCCGCGAACGCTTATTCTAACACAGTCCGCAAGGGCGAGGGTTTCGCGGCGCCATTGCCGCTAGGCAGGCGGTTTACCGATGAGAAGCCGGCAATTGCCGCGCGGATGCGGTCGGCCTCGTCGCGCAGCGAAAGTGTTAGCGCCTTTAGCTCCGCCGAAGCGGCCGCAATGCCTTCGCCACGCTTGGCGACGGCTTGAACGCCGGCGATCGTCGCGTGCGCCGCGCTCTCGCCCTGCGCCGAGGATCCGTGCAGATCGGCGGCGAGCTTCGCCAGCGTCTTCGCGAGCTGCGCGTTGCCGGCGGTCAGCTTTTCGACGCGAGACATCGACCCGACGAGCGAATCGGTGGCGGTCTTTTGATTGCGTTGGGCACTCACCATCGCATCGATGTGATCGCGGACGACCTTGACGTTTTGGACGATGTCCGTAAGCGAGTGCGTAACGAGTTCGCGCTTCGTTCGGCTCCGCTCGACGGCATCGTTGCCTCGTTGCGCGACGCCGACGGCACGGTCGATCTCCTCTTGGACCGCGCGAATCAGCGCGGAGATTTCGCGTGTCGCCGTCGCGGAAGAATCGGCAAGCTTTCGTATCTCGTCTGCAACGACCGCGAATCCTCGTCCGTGTTCCCCGGCACGAGCGGCTTCTATCGCAGCATTGAGCGCGAGCAGATTGGTTTGATCGGCGATCTCGTCGATGCTCTCCGTGATCGAGCCGATCTGTTGCGAGGTCACGCGCAGCGAATCTATTCCTGAAACCAGTTCGTTCATGACAAGCGCGGTGTCGTTACCGGCGCGATCGGCTTCCGCTATCGCCAGGGCCGCGGCGTCGGCGCTGCGTTCCGTCGACTCCGAGATGTTGCGCGCTTCGCCTGCAGCGTCGATCGTCGCCTCCGCTACGCGAGCGAGCTGCTCGAGCCCGGCCGCGTTACTTTGCGCGGCCTCGCCGAGATGTTCGGCGGTCTCCTTCGCTTGCGCGGCGATTTTCGACAGGTCCTCCGCTCCGTCGGCAACGCCTGCAATCGTCTCGCTCAACGTGCCGACGGTGCCGACGGCACCGGCGAGATCGGAAGAGTTCGCGCTCGCGTCGCTCGCTAACTCTTCCGCACGGGTTCGCAACGCCTGCGCCGAGCTTTCCAGCAGCTCCGCCGTCGCGCGTACGTCGCCGACGACCGTACGCATCGTATCGACGACTTTCCGGAACGCGATCGCGACCATGTCGCGGTCGGACGCGGGAACGAGTTGAACTGAGAGGTCGCCGCTCGCAAGACGTTCGCCGCCACCGGCGAGCCGCCCGAGCGCGGCATTCGCGTCGGCGAGCGCGGCGACGAGCAGCCCTGCCTCGTGCGGAACGCGAGCCTCGGCAAACAGACCCGGATCGTCGACGATGTCGCCGGAGCGAAAGCGTTCCAACAGCGCTACGGTCCGCAGGATCGGGCGCGAGATGGAGCGCGATAGAATATTTGCCGCGAGAATCGCAACGGCGACGATGACTAGCAGCAATAGGGCGGAATCCCATGCGCCCGCGGTCAAGACTTGGTTTGCGTTCATGCGTCCGGCTGCAAAATCGCCCAGCAGCCGGACGCCGGCGGCCGACATCGTTACCAGCAGCACGACGACCACCATGACCAGCACGACGGTTATGCGCCGAGTGATCCCACCGCGCGCGCGGTTGGAGAGCGGTGGGGCGCGATCGCGCACGCGGCAGAGAATCGCGATGAGATCCGCAGTCAGCATTTCGGCGGAGAGTGAGTTGAGCACGATATCGACGCAGGCGCCGGCGAGCGCGGCGAAAATTCCGACGCTCACGTTCTCGGCCAGCGGAAGACGAGCGAGCGCGTTTGCTCCGATGATGACCGTCAGCGCGCCAACGACGTACGCCACGAAGTAGATCACGGCAACATGCCACGCGAAGCTTCTCAGGCGGCGGACCGCTGAGACGAAATCCAACGCGGATTCGTCCGCAAGCCGTCGTCGGACGTACGCGAGTTCGTTCTTGTCGAGTACCGAAGCGATCCAATACGCAAACGCGCCGAACACTGCGATGAGCACCACGACGTACAGCAGCTCAAGCGCGGAGAATTCACCGAGCACGCCGGCAATAACGGCGACGCACGCGAGAGCGGCCAAGCCGCTCCCCCACATGCCGCGTTGAAACGCCCGCACGCGCTTGGTAAAATCCCGCGCCGCCGACGCGACCGCCTCCCTGCCCATGCTTCCTGACTCTATTCTCGGCTGTGGAAGACCTCTCATCGGGGCCGGCGGCGCTCCCGTAACGCATTCTTGACACTGGCTGCGAGCGACGGCGTCATGCCCTTTACCGCGGCAATTTCGTCGATCGCGGCCCGCTCGATCGCGGCCACCGAGCCGAACGCGTTGAGGAGGCGTTTCTTGCGGACGGGCCCGACCCGCTCCAGCGCGTCGAGCGCCGAGCGCGTCATGGCTCGCTCCCTGCGCCGGCGGTGATAGGTGACTGCAAAGCGATGCGCCTCATCCCGAATCCGCATCACCAAATGCAGTCCCGCAGAGTTCGGCGGCAGGACGATCGGATCGCCGCTACCGGAAATGTAGAGCCACTCGTGCTCCTTGGCCAGCCCCGCGACCGGAATACCCGTCATGTCCAACTCTTCGAGGACCTCGAGCGCGGCCGAGAGTTGGCCTTTCCCGCCATCGATCAGGAGTAAATCCGGCGACTCGTTGAAACGCTCTCGGGCAGCGACGTGGCGCGGCGTGCCTCCTTCTACGTCCGCGTCGGTAGCGTGGCGAAGGTAGCGTAACCGGCGGCGCAGCGTCTCCTTCATCATCGCAAGGTCGTTCGAGCCGAGATCGTACTGAATCTTGAACTTACGGTACTCGCTCTTCTTCGCGCGCCCTTCGACGAATACGACCATCGAGGCCGTCGGGTTCGTTCCCGATATATTGGAAACGTCGTAGCACTCGATGCGATGCGGTGGCCGCGGCAGTTCGAGCGCGTCGGCTACTTCGTTGAGCGCGCGTGCGTGCGCGATCTCCTGCACTTCCTGGTGCGCGAGGAACGCCTTCAAATTCTGCTCGGCATTGCGTTGCACGAGTGCGAGGTACTGGGCGCGTACGCCGCGTTGCGGGTGCAAGATCCGCACGCGCGTGCCTTTCAAACTCGACAGCCACGTTTCGATGACCCTGCGCTCGTCGGGGAGCGATTCGACCAACACTTCCTTCGGGACGGCGGTGCTTGCGGAGCGCAGCGTTGCTCGACGCGGCTGCGGAAGCGCCACGTCGACCTCGCGCGCGTGCCGCGTCGGGAAGGCCGAGACCTGTGCTATCGCCGGAGCGCCGGCGGTGCGCGCGGTGTAGAACTGTTTGAGAAAGGCTCCGATGAGCGCCGCGTCGCTCTGCCCCGCGGCGCCTTCCAAGATGAAATGTTCCTGGCCGATGAGTTTTCCGCCGCGCACGAGAAAAACTTGCACGCACGCTTGACCCTGGGCGCGAGCGACGGCGACCAAATCCATGTCGATGCGCGATTGCCAGACGACCTTCTGTGATTCCGTAACGCGGCGCACTGCCACGATACGGTCGCGCAGCCGCGCCGCAGCTTCGAAATGCATGACGTCAGCGGCTTCGTGCATCTCCTGCTGAAGACGCGCCAGGAGTTTTTCTTGCTTCCCTTCCAGGAACAGCACGACTTCTTCGATCATCGTATCATACTGCGTCTCGGTTTGAAAACCGACGCACGGCGCAAGGCATCGCTTGATATGATACTGCAAGCACGGTCGCTTGCGTCGTCCGTCGATCGGCTCGGGACACGTGCGCAGCGGGAACACGAGCCGAAGCAGATCGACGAGCTCGCGCAATCCTTGAGCATTCGTATAGGGTCCGAAGTATCGCGCGCCGTCGTCCTGTACCATGCGGGTAAACACGACGCGCGGAAACGGTTCGCTCGTGACCTTCAGGTACGGATAGCGCTTGTCGTCACGCAATCGCACGTTGAACGCCGGCTGATGGCGCTTGATGAGGTTGGCCTCGAGCATGAGCGCTTCGATCTCGTTCGTGACGACGATGGTGCGGACGTCCTCGACGCGCTCGACCATCACCCGCACGCGCGGCCCGTGGGCGACGCTGTCCTGGAAGTACGAGCGCACGCGATTGCGCAGCGAGACGGCTTTCCCGATGTAGAGAATCTCGCCGCTGCTTCCGATCATCATGTAAACGCCGGGTGCGTCGGGAGTCTGGGCGAGCGCATTCTCCAAAAGCGACGTCACGTTCGGAGACGGCGCACGCGCGAGACGATAGCAATCGCAATCGCGATAACGATCGCGGCTACGAGAATCGCGTATCCCCAACGGTGCAACGCCGGTAAGATGAGGTTCACGTGCACGCCCAGCGTGTTTCCGAGCAACGCGAGGCCGCCGCAAAAGATCGCCGAGCCGAGCAGCGTCCAGAGATAGAATGACAAGAGATTCATCGCCGCTACGCCGGCGACGAAAGGCGAGAGGCCGCGCACGACCGGAATGAAGCGGCAGAGGAAAACCGCAAACGTCCCCCAGCGATCGAAGAACGCGTGCACCGCGTCGAGCCGTTCGTGATGGAATCCGACGTATAGGCCGTAGCGCTACGGTACA
>JAKAPO010000108.1 GCA_021807065.1 bacterium | reverse complement strand
GCAACGAGTGCGGCGTCGGGTTCTTCCGTGAAGCGTCCACCCCACTGCAAAGTTTTGGCCATCAAACGTGCAGCGCCTTAGCGGCGCTTCCCTCGACGTCGCTCAGCGCTGGCGCGCTTCGCTCGCTCGGGATGACAAAACGGAAGGCTGCGCGCAGCGCGGGCAACCCTCTTGCGCGCAACGCCTTCACACGCGCTCCTTCGCGTACTCTTGAGTACGAGCAACGAGGTCGAGCGGCAAGCCGTGAAGGCGGATGAAACCGTCGGCTGCGCGATGATCGAAAGCATCACCCTTGCCGTATGTCGCGAGCGATTCGTCGTAAAGGGCGAACGGCGAACGGACGCCGACGATCGTTGCGGTTCCTTGGTGCAGGCGTACGCGTACGTCGCCGGTCATGCGACGTGCGCTCGCTGCATTGAATGCGTCGAGCGCCTCGCGCAGCGGCGACATCCAGAGGCCGTCGTACGTCAGCTCTGCATATTTCTGGTCGCACGCGGCCTTGAAGCGAAGCTCATCACGCGTTAGGACCAATCGTTCCAGCGCCTGATGTGCAAGCAGCAATACCGTTGCCGCCGGCGCTTCGTACACTTCGCGTGATTTCATACCGATCACGCGATCCTCGACCATGTCAATCCTTCCAACGCCGTGTCTTCCGGCGAGGACGTTGAGCGCGGCGACCATTTCTGGGCCTGAGGCGGGCATATGTTGAGAGGCGCTTCCCTCGACGCCGTGCACGCTTTCGCGTGCACTCGCTCGGGATGACGATGTTACTTCCCTCGATGCGCTCGGGATGGCGGGAGGAAAGCCGCGCGAAGCGCGGGCAACATTTTCGTGCCCGGCGCTCTCATGCGCCTTCCCCTGCTCGTTCGGGATGGTGAGGCGCAGACCGCCGCCGGTGGTCACCTTTGGCACTCCTTCAGTAAAGTGCACGAGGATTTCTTCGGGCTGCGCGGGGCGCAGGTGCGGCGAGGCCGTCCAGGCGTAGGCGTCTTCCGGCGGTGCGTTCCACGGATCTTCCAGAATGCCGGCCTCGATCGAACGTCCCCACAGATTTGCATCGATGGAATACGGTCTCTCCGAGGTGTGCCTCACCAAAATGCCATGTTCTGCGGCGAAGGCGATCGCATCGGGGCGCGAGAGCGGATGCTCGCGCAGCGGTGCGCGTGCACTGAGATGCGGGTCGAGCGCTCGCACCGCGAGCTCGATGCGCACCTGATCGTTGCCTTTTCCGGTGCACCCGTGCGCGACCGTATCGGCGCGCATGGCATGTGCCGTCTCGACGAGCAACGCACCGATGAGCGGCCTCGACAGCGCCGCAGAGAGCGGATAGATGCCTTGGTATTTCGCGTTTGCCCGCAACGCGCTGTAGGCAAAATCCTTGAGGAAGCGCTCGCGAGCATCGATGAGAACGGCATCGATCGCACCCAGCGCGAATGCTTTTTCTCTAATGCGCCCGAGTTCGGCCGCCACATCGCCGGTTGTCGCGTCGCTCTCACCGAGATCGGCCGTCATCGCAATGACGTCGTTACCTTCGAGGACGAGCTTCTTCAGGAGCACCGAGGTGTCGAGGCCGCCTGAATAGGCGAGGACGATCCGGCTCATGCTCCGGTTCCTTTCAAATCGATGAAGCGCTGCTTGACGACCGCCATCTCTTCGGGCGATCGCACAACGATCAGCACGGTATCGTCGCCGCCCAGCGTGCCGAGTACTTCCGGCCACTTCGCCTCGTCGACCGCCGATGCCACCAGCATCGCGCTACCCGGTGGCGTGCGCAAGACGATCAGGTTAACGCTTCCCTCGATGCTCGTCACCAATTCCGCAACCGCTCGATGCAGACGGCTCACGTAGTTCACCGCGGCGGTCGGCACGACGTACTTGAAGATTTCGGTGCCGTTCTCGCGAATCGGGACTTTTGCCAGGCCGAGTTCTTTGATGTCCCGCGAAATCGTCGCCTGCGTGACGTCGAAACCTTGGCGCTGCAAGAGCGAAACCAACTCCTCCTGCGAATGCACCGGACGAGTGGCGACCAGTTGCAACACGGCGCGTTGCCTATCTTCCTTCATACTGGGAGACCTTTCAATTCCGTCAGCAATGCGAGCAGCAGCGCTTTCTGCGCGTGCATGCGATTCTCTGCCTGATCGAAGACTGCGCTTTGCGGGCCGTCGATGACGCCTGCAGTCACTTCCTCTCCGCGATGCGCCGGCAGGCAATGCATGAAGATCGCCTTCGGCTGCGCGAAGGAGAGCAGTCCTTCGGTTACCGCGTACGGCCGAAGCATCGCGTCGTTGCGCTCGCGATATCGTTCTTCGCCCATCGAGGTCCATACGTCGGTGTAGACGATATCGGCGCCGCGAACCGCGCGCACCGGATTAGTAAACGCGCGTGCCGTGCCGCCGCTCGGCGCGCCGATCGTCGTGAGCTTATGGAGATAGGATTCCGACGGGCGGTGCGTCGGCGGGCATCCGAACTGGACCGTTGCGCCCAGCATCACCGAGGCCTCGGCGAGCGACGCCGCGACGTTGTTGCGCGCGTCACCGAGATAGGCGATGCGCAAGCCGGCGAGCGAACCGAAACGTTCCTGCGCCGTCAGCACATCCGCTAAGGCCTGGCACGGATGCGCGCGAGCCGAGAGCGCGTTGATGACCGGCACCGTCGCAGCCTGCGCGAAGCGTTCCAGCGGTTCGTGGGCGTGCGTGCGCACCGCGATGACGTCGACGTAGCGCGAGAGCGTGCGCGCCGCATCTTCCGGTGATTCACGGGTCCCAACCAGAAACTCTCCGCCCTGTGCGAAGAGCACCTGACCGCCAAGCTGTGTCATCGCTACCTCGAAGGAGACCCGGGTCCGAAGCGAAGGTTTTTCGAAGAGCATCGCGAGCGTGCGGTCGCGCAGGAGCGTGCGCTGTTCGCTGCGCGCCTGCACCTTGAGGTACTGCGCCAGCCGCAGCAGCCGCAACAGCTCCTCCGCGGTGAGGTCGGTAGTCTCGAGCAGCTTCCGCCCCAAGAGCGTCGGGGCGGCCGATGCGAATCCGGTCTGGGCGGCGAAGGAGATAGCCATCGGATGTATATTTATACAATATAAAGTATGTTTATGCAACCCGCGGTTATCAAGTATGGCGGCTCCGCACTCGTAGGCGCCGATGCGGCTCTCCTCGAGGAGATCGCGACCCTCCATGAGGAGGGGCGGCGTCTCGTCCTCGTTCACGGCGGCGGGCCCGAGATCGACAGGGCGCTCGAGCGGCGGGGCATCGTCACGCAACGCATTGCGGGGCACCGCGTGACGGATGCGGCGACGCTCGAGACGGTCGAGGCGGTGCTCTGCAGCACGATCGGTAAGCGCCTCGTTCGCGCGTGTCTCGCACTCGGGGTTCCCTCCGTCGGAATTAGCGGTCAAGACGGGCCGACGTTGGTTGCGCAAAAGATGCTCGGTGAGGGCGGGGCGGATCTCGGGTTCGTCGGCGAGATCGTCGACTGCGACGTTACGCTCCTGCGCGCGCTTCTCGACGCGGGGTTTCTGCCGGTAGTTGCGCCGCTTGCAATTTCGCCCGACGGCGCGCAGACGTACAACGTCAACGCGGATCTTGCGGCCGCTGCGATCGCCTCGGCGCTGAAAGCGTCTGCGTTCCTTCTCGTCACCAATGTGCCGCGGGTACTTCGCGATCTCGACGACGCGTCGTCGGGAATCGACCGCATGACCGTTGCGCAGGCTCGCGCATTTGCGGCGAGCGAGGCATGCCGCTCGAGCATGAAGCCCAAGCTCCTCGCAGCTGCTTCGGCAGTGAGCGGTGGCGCAGAACGCGCCTACATTTGCAGTCCTTCATCGCGCACGATCGCGTCAGCCATCGCCGGAGACGCGACAATGATCGGTTAGGCCGAACCGACAAAATCCTTGCATTGGGTTGCCAGCGCTCATTCTCGGCCGGAGGCCTTGCCCAGTTCATTCTCGGCCGAAGGCCTTGCGCAGTTCATTCTTAGCGCATTCGAGCGTGCGTTTTCGACTGGCGGGCAAATGCTTGCCCGCGCGATTGATGTAGAAGTTCAACATCGACATCGCAGATTGAAAGGGCGTCGCTTTGCGACGCCTGCTGTGCTCCGCCGATGCTTTCAAGGAGAGCGCGATCGCCTTTGCGCTACGCAGTTTGAAGACGTCTTCCTCGAGGTCCAGCGCGTTGCTTTTCTCCGTTACCTCGGCAGACCAGTATTTTCCCTTCCTCATATCGGCTGTATTCTCACTATAGAGCAGGAGGCCCGCGCCGGTCCTTTGCGAGCACGCGTTTTGTAGCACTTCCACGACGTCGTTCAGCGCTGACGCGCTTCCCTCGCTCGGGATGACAGGAGGCGATTCCCTCGACAAGCTCGGGATGGCAAGACGCAAGGACGCGCGGAGCGCGGCCAACCTTGCGAGGACAATCGCGCGCATTCGTCATAATAAGGCCATCCTATGAAAGCACCCCCTCTGGTGCGGACGATTGGGCATTTCCTTGGGGGCAAGATCGCCGACGACGGCACGGCGCGCTTCGGCGACGTCTACGATCCGGCGCGCGGGCGCGTTCAGGCCCGCGTCGCCTTTGCCGACGAAGCGGTCGTCGATTCCGCAGTACGTGCGGCCGAGGAAGCGTTCCCAAAATGGAGCCGCACGACGCTTGGAAGGCGCGCCGAGGTTCTTTTCGCATTTCGGGAACGCGTGCGCACGCATGCCGCCGAATTTGCGCGCATCGTTTCGAGCGAACACGGTAAGATCGTTACCGACGCGCAGGGCGAGGTTGCACGAGCACTCGAGGTTATCGATTTCGCCTGCGGCCTTCCGCATCTGCTTAAAGGGGAACTGAGCGAAAGCGTCTCCGGTAACGTTGACACCTACTCGATGCGACAGCCGGTCGGCATCTGCGCCGGTATTACGCCGTTTAACTTTCCGATGATGGTGCCGATTTGGATGCTCGCACCGGCGCTTGCATGCGGTAATTGTTTCATTCTAAAACCCTCGGAGCGCGATCCTTCGACGTCGCTCCTCGTCGCGAAACTGTTGCAGGAGTCGGGCTTGCCAGATGGCGCATTCGGCGTGGTGCAAGGAGATAAGGTTGCAGTCGATGCGCTGTTGACGCATCCGCGCGTCAATGCAATCTCGTTCGTCGGCTCGACGCCGATCGCACGCTACATTTATAGGACGGCCGCGGAGCACGGCAAACGCGTGCAGGCGCTGGGTGGCGCGAAGAATCACATGGTCGTCATGCCCGATGCGGATCTCGATGCTGCGGCCGATGCGCTCGTCTCCAGCGGTTACGGTTCGGCCGGACAGCGATGCATGGCAATCTCGGCATGCATCAGCGTTGGCGACGCGGCAGAACCGCTCATGCGACGCGTCGTCGATCGCATCGGAAAACTGCGCGTCGGCTGCGGTGAAGATGCGAACAACGACATGGGGCCGGTTGTGACACCGGCGGCGCGAAACCGCATCCTGGGCTATATCGAAAATGGCGCCAAAGAGGGCGCAACGCTGCTCTGCGACGGCCGTACCGTCCGCGTCGCGGGTTTTGAGGACGGCTTTTTCATCGGACCCACGCTTTTCGACCACGTAACACCGCAGATGTCTATCTATCGCGACGAGATCTTCGGCCCGGTGCTCATCAACATGCGCAGCAAGACGCTCGAGGACGCAATTGCGACGATCGACGTAAACCCGTGGGGAAACGGAGCCGCGATCTTTACTCGCAGCGGCGCCGCGGCCCGCAAGTTCCAAACGGAGGTGCAGGTCGGCATGGTCGGCGTGAACGTGCCGATTCCGGTTCCGGTCGGCTACTACTCGTTCGGCGGGTGGAAGGCATCGCTCTTCGGCGATCTGCACCTCTATGGTCCCGCCGGTTTTCGGTTCTATACGCGGGGTAAGGTCGTGACGAGCAGATGGCACGACAGCAACGCGGGGATGAACTTGGGATTCCCAACGCATAGATGACCTCGGTGATGCTTCCCTCGACGTCGGAGCTTGCCCTGAGGGTGCTGCGAAGCAGCGCGGTCGAATCGCTCGGATGACAGGGCAGTTCCCCGGTAGCGCGAGAGATGACGTAGAGCGATGGACCGAAGCCGCATGGTAGCGACACGCTTCCCTGGGAAACCGATACAGAAGGAGTTGTCGCGCCTCGAGGTTGCGATCGAGGCGAATCGTTGCCTCTACTGCTACGATGCGCCGTGCACGAAAGCATGTCCCACGCACATCGACGTTCCGCGTTTCATCGCGCAAATCGCCGACGGCAATCTCAACGGTAGCGCCCGGACGATTCTCGAAGCAAACCCGATGGGTGCGTCGTGCGCGCGCGTCTGCCCGGTAGAAGAGCTTTGCGAGGGGGCATGCGTCTACAATACCGAGAGCGATACGCCGATTCGTATCGGCGATTTGCAGCGCTACGCCACCGACACTCTGCGCGAATCCGGCGTCGCGTTGTTTCGTGCCGGCAAGCCAACGGGCAGACGTGTCGCGGTCGTCGGTGGAGGTCCAGCCGGATTGTCGGCAGCACGCGAGCTGCGCCGGTTCGGACATGCGGTCACCATTTTCGAGGAACACGCGCGTCTCGGAGGATTGAATACGCACGGCATCGTGCCGTTCCGCCTTGCGACCGACGTGGCGCTCTGGGAGTCGCAGCAGGTGGCCGATCTCGGCTGCGAGGTGCGCGCCGGCACTCGCGTCGGCGACGGCGTTTCTTTCGATTCGCTCCAAAGCGAATACGATGCAGTGATTTTGGCATGCGGCATGGGACGGGTTCCGAAGCTCGATATCCCCGGTGAGGAACTGGTGTGGGACGCGCTCGAGTTCATCGAGCGCGCCAAGCTGACGGGCTCGGCGCCGGGGTTGGGCAGCCGCGTCGCTGTCATCGGCGCAGGCAACACGGCGATAGACGCTCTAACGTGCGCCAAGCGTCTGGGCGCCGATCGTGTGACGATGTACTACCGTCGCGGAGAGGCGCAGATGAGCGCGTACGAGTTCGAGTACGACTTCGCGAAAGAGGAGGGCATCGAGTTTCGCTTCTTCTGCGCGCCCAAGCGCGTCATCGCGGACGACGGGCGCGTGACGGGCGTAGAGTTTGTCAAGACGTCGCTCGCTTCGTCAAACGGCGTTACGTCCGTTCCGGGCAGCGAGTTCATCGAGCCGTGCGATACGGTCATCCGTGCGATCGGGCAGAGTCGTTTGCTTGCTACGCTGGAAGCGGCAGGCGTGCAACACGATGGCGGTGTGGTACGCGTCGACGACGCCATGCGTACGACGTGCAAAGGCATCTTTGCCGCCGGCGATGCAATATTCAAGAAAGGCGAACGTGAAGCGATGGTCGTCGAGGCAGCGCAGCAAGGGAAAACGGCGGCTAAGAGCGTGCACGAGTTCTTGACCAATGGCTGACCTAACGACTGATCTGGCGGGGATTCGGAGCCCAAATCCATTTTGGCTGGCGTCGGCGCCGCCAACGAACAGCGGCTATCAGGTACAACGTGCGTTCGAAGCGGGTTGGGGCGGCGCCGTTTGGAAGACGCTCGGCGAACCAATCGTCAACGTCACGTCGCGGTTCGCTGGACTGAACTACCGCGAGCATCGCATGGTCGGAATGAACAACATCGAGTTGATCACCGATCGGCCGTTGGAGGAAAACCTCCGCGAAATCGCCGAGACGAAACGCGCTTATCCAGACCGCGCGATCGTCGTTTCGTTGATGGAAGTCTGCGAACGAAACTCGTGGCACGAGCTGGTCAAACGCGT
>JAKAPO010000107.1 GCA_021807065.1 bacterium | reverse complement strand
TCTTCCGTTGGACTCCCTCTGGGGCACTGTCATCAGCGGGTTCATCCTTACGGTTATCCTGTACTTTGCGACGCAAGCAATCATGCGCCATGCTGCGGGAGGCGCTTAGCGATGTGGCTCGAGCCGATCGTACGCTGGTTCCACATCATGGCGGGTGTGATGTGGATCGGACTCCTGTGGTTCTTCAACTTCGTGAACGTCGATGCCACCAAGAAGGCAGCGGCCGCCGGCGAGGCGGGCCCGCTCGGCAAGTACATCATGCCGCCGGCGCTGTTCTTCTTCCGCTATGCCGCAGCGCTCACGTGGATTTTCGGTGCATGGCTATTAAGCACGGTCAACGCCGATGGCGTGAACGGGTTCGTCGGAGCCTTTGCGTTCTGGCAATGGGGCCAGCACCCCGCCTTCGTCGCTATCGGCTGGGGTGCGTGGCTCGGCACGATCATGATGCTCAACGTCTGGGGCCCGATCTGGCAGAATCAAAAGAAGATTCTCGGCTATCGGCCCGCGACAGATGAAGAGAAAGCGAAAGCCCGGCGCATCGCATTCCTGGCTTCACGCGTAAACACGCTGCTCTCGATACCGATGCTTTGGTTCATGGCGACCGGACCGCACGCGCTCTTCCAGAATCCGATGACATCGATCTACCATTAGATCGGGGCACGTCTTCCAACTCCCATGCGGTGAAGTCGGGAGCGCGAGCAGTCGTCTACGTCTTGCAGTGCCGGGGTGGAAGCCTCTACGCTGGCGCGTCGACGGAGCTCGCAAAGCGCTTGCGCGCGCATCGACTGGGTACCGCCGCTCGTTACACCCGCAGTCACTTGCCGGTGCGGTTGGTCGCTTGGTGGTACCCCGGCGAGTATAGGGCGGCGAAGTCGCAGGAAGCTCGATTTAAGGCGTTCACGCGACGCGAGAAACTCGCGTTTCTCGAACGGCACGAGGCCTTCGGACTACCGATGCACAAGCCTCCCGTCGTCGAAGACTCTACGCCACGAAAGGAACGCACCATGGCGAGTCCGCCGAAAGCTGCAGATCTGCCGACTTATGCCGAACGCGCGCGACGTTCGCAGATTCGAGTCGTAACAGAGCACGGCGACATCGTCTTCGCGCTTTTCACCGACGATGCGCCGATGCATTCGGCGGCCTTCATGAAGCTCGCGGACGATGGTTTCTATGACGGCCTTTCGTTCCACAGGGTCGAGCCCGGGTTCGTCGTTCAGGGCGGCGATCCGCGAGGCGACGGAACGGGTGGCCCTGGTTATCGGCTGAAAGCGGAATTCAACGAGCGCCCGCACCTACGCGGCGCCGTGGCGATGGCGCGAGCATCCGATCCCGACTCGGCCGGTTCGCAATTTTACATCTGTCTCGACGACGCGCGTTTCCTCGACGGCCAGTACACGGTCTTCGGTCAGATGACCGAAGGCTTCGAGACGCTGGATGCGATCCGGCGCGGTTCGGTGATGAAGAGCGTGCGGGTCGAGCCGAAAAGCTAGACTGCAGACGTACAGAACCGACGCGTGAGTTCAACGGGGGATAACTGAAACCGCGCGGTAACGGTTCGCTTCCTGGCCACTAACGATGCTTCTTTCCGGCCGCGAGTGGAGCGCAGACTCTCTCGATGCGGCGTTTGCGCGTCTCTGGTTGTTTGGCTGAATCGATCCAACTGATGAAGTCCCTACGCGCGATAGCCCGCGGGGACCGCCGCGCGCGCATGAGCAGCCTCCGAGTCGGTTGCTTACTCCATTTTTGCTATTGGAAGCAACGGCGTCCCAAGTTCCGCAGCACCCGGATGGGATAACCCAACGGGGCTCGGTTCTGTGGACTACTGCGTGATGCGCATGAAATGCACCCGATAAGAGCGCGTCGAACGACCGGGCGTGCGTCGCCTGCGGGATATTCGTCACGGCTTCGACCGCCCGTTTTGGGTGGCGAACATCAGCGAAATCTTCGAACGGCTCTCCTACTACGCCGTCTTTTCGACGCTCGCGCTCTATTTGAACGAAACGCTGCATTTCCCGAGTTCGGAGGCGGCGAGCCTTAGCGGGATTTTCGGCGGTGCCGTCTGGGTTATGGCGATTTTCGGCGGCGCTCTTGCAGACCGCATCGGTTTTCGGCGTGCGCTCTCCGCCGCTTATTTCATTCTCACGTGCGCGTATCTTCTCGTCGGATCGATCGGCGCGCCATGGCTCGCACCGATTCGCGGGATTGTACCGCTCGGACTTCTCGCGGGCGTCATCCTCTTCTTACCGGCGCTCGGCGTCGCGCTCGTGAAGCCCTCGGTCGTCGGAACGACGGCGAAGGCCTCGCGCGAACACGTTCGTTCCGTCGGCTATGCCATCTACTACACGATGGTCAACATCGGAAGCACCGCCGGCCCGTTTCTTGCCGGATGGCTGCACGACCGGCTTGCGCCGCAAGCCGTCTTTACGATCGCCGCACTCAGTGTCTTCCTGATGTTCTTCGTCGTGCTCGTCTTCTTCAAAGAGCCGCGCGCGGAAGCCACCGCATCGCACGCCCAGCCATCTCGCGTCTGGCGCGATCTTTTCACCGTCTTGCGCAATGGCCGCTTCGTGCTGTTTCTCCTCATCTTCTCCGGCTACTGGGTCGTCTACTGGCAACAGTTTCTCATCCTCCCCATCTACATTCACGACTACGTGAATCCCAAAGCCAATACGGCGATGATCCTCATCACCGACCCGCTCATGGTCATCATGCTGACCGTTGCGGTGAATGCGCTCACGCGCAGGATTCCATCCTTTGCGGCTATCATGCTCGGCACGCTGCTCACCTCGCTTGGGTGGCTCGTCATAGGCGCAAAGGGCAGCGTGATCATGGCGGTGCTAAGTCTCGTGCTCGTCGCACTCGGCGAGGTCACACAATCGCCGCGCTATTACGAGTACATCTCGCGCCTTGCGCCGTCTGGGCAACAAGGGACGTATATGGGCTTTGCGTTTCTCCCGATCGGTATCGGGTCACTCGTCGGCGGTTGGTTCGGCGGCATGCTTCTCCAGCAGTTCGGCGCGGTTAAGCGCCAGCCGGCGGCGATTTGGCCCATCGTGGCCGGCGTCGGCGTACTGACGGCAGCGCTACTCTGGTCGTATGATAAACTCGCGGCTCCGGGTACGCGGGCGAAGTCGATCCGCTAGCGGTGTATACGAGCACCAGTTGAACCCCTGGCTTTCCGACGACTAAGCCGGGTTAAGGAGCCGCGGCGAAGCTTCGGTACAGCGTTAGCACTCGAGTGACGTAGCTCTGCGATTTGGGCGGAACGCCGTGCGCCGTAGCTACTGCCTCGGGCCCAGCATTGTATGCGGCCACCGCAAGCGCGACGTCGTGGAAGCGCGCAAGCATCTGGGAGAGGTACGAAGCCCCACATTCGAGGTTGCCGCGCGGATCGAATGGCTGGCGAAGCCCGCAAGCCGCCATCGTCGCGGGCATGAGTTGCATCAATCCCATCGCACCGTGCGGGGAGACCGCGTTTGGATTTCCTCCCGATTCAGCCTCAAGCACGGCGAAGACGAGCGCCGCCTTCACGTGGTTGTCGTCCGCCGCTTGACTCACGAGGTCGAGCAACGTCGCATGGTTGAGCGCCGACGGCGGGGCCGGCGGAAGTGGATTGTTGCACCCTGAGACCAGAAGGAGAAAGGCCATAACCGCGGGTACCAGCCTGCGCACACGCCAAGCGTACCCACGTTCCGTGCGAATTGCTACGTGGTGAGAGTATGCGAAGCGTGAAGATTACGTATGAACAACAGCGGCGCGTTGGTCGCTGGGGACCAGAACGATCTTTCCGATGTGAGCCGACGCTTCCATGCGTTTGTGGGCTGCCGCGGCGTCGGCGAACGTGTAGACGCTGTCCACGAGCGGCCTGATGAGGTCGCGAGCGGGAAAAAGCGGCCAGATGGTTTCGCGTAGCGCCGTTGCGATCGCCGCTTTTTCCACCGAAGTGCGCGGACGGAGTGAGGTTCCTAATATCGTCCCGCGCTTCCGCATGAGCGACGCGATGTTAATTTCGGCACTGACACCACCTTGAACCGCGATGCAGGCGATGCGGCCGTCCGTCGCAAGCGCGCGGATATCGCGCGTAATGTACTCACCGCAAACGATATCGACAACGACGTCGGCGCCGCGGCCGGCGGTGAAGCGGAGTGTTTCCTCTGCGAAGTCTTGACGCGTGTAGTCGATAGCGCATTGCGCGCCGATGCGCAGGCAGGCTTCGCACTTCTCCGGGGTGCCGGCCGTTGCGATCACGCGTGCGCCGATGGCGCGCGCGAACATGATCGCAGTTGACCCAATGCCGCTGGTGCCGCCATGAACGAGCACGGCTTCGCCGGAGCGCAATCGCCCACGTGTTACCATGTTGTCGAAGACAGTGAAACCGTTCTCGGGCAGAGTTGTTGCCTCGAGAGCACTCCAGCCTTCGGGGATCGGCAGTACTTGGCCCTCTGGCACCGTGACAAGCTCTGCATAGCCGCCTCCGTTGACAAGGGCGCAGACGCGATCGCCGCGGTGCCACGCGGTGACATCGGGTCCTACCTCTTCTACTGTGCCCGCGACGTCGAGGCCGAGGATATCCGACGCACCGGGTGGCGGCGGATAGTTTCCCTGACGCTGCATGATATCGGCGCGCGATACGCCTGCAGCCTCGACGCGGACGAGAACTTCGTCCGCCTTGAGAACCGGTTCGGTCGCTTCACCGACGTACAAAACGTCCGGATCGCCGTAATGGACGAAAAGAACGGCCTTCACTGCAGAGGTATATCGTCGTAACGCCCAGCGATGTCAACGGCGCATGCGCGCATGGTCAGACTTTCGGCGCGAGCGCCGGCTCGAGCAGCATCGCGTCGCCGAAGGAAAGAAAGCGGTAGCGTCGTTCCAGCGCCGCACGGTAGGCGCGCAGCATTCGCTCGCGTCCCGCGAAGGCGCTCACCAGCATGAGCAAGGTCGAGCGTGGTAGGTGGAAGTTCGTGATCATGGCATCGACGACGCGGAAGCGGAAACCCGGCGTGATGAAGAGTGACGTGCTACCCTCGCAAGGCCGCAACGTTCCGTGTTCCACGACGCAGCCTTCCAGCGCTCGCACAACCGTCGTGCCGACGGCGACGACGCGGCGCGCCGCTTGTCGCGCGAGGGTGATACGTTCGGCGGTATCCTGCGGGACGTTGTAGTGCTCGGCGTGCATCCGATGTCCGTCAATATGCTCGCCGCGCACGGGGGCAAAGGTTCCCAGACCTACATCCAGTGATAGCTCCGCGACCTCGATTCCACGGCGAGCGAGCTCGTCGAGGAGTTCCGACGTAAAGTGCAACGCTGCAGTAGGCGCGGCGATGCTTCCGGGGATTCGTGCAAAGACCGTTTGGTAGCGGCGTTGCGCCTCGTCGGATTCATTGTGGATGTAGGGTGGCAGGGGTAACCGCCCGGCGCGTTCGAAAAACGTGTCAAGGGGTAGGGAGACGCGCAGTTCGATGTCACGCACTCCTTCGGGATGCGACGCGCCGACGATCGCGAATCCCAGTTCGTCTTCCCCGGCGCGAAAAGTGAGACGCTCGCCTTCGCGGACGCGTTTGCTCGGGCGGAGGAGGGCGCGGTAGTGTCTCGATGCACTTCCTTCGGCGCGCTCGGCATCGGAAACGAGTAGTAGCTCTACACGCGCGCCGGTGGTGCGATGCGCGAAGAGGCGCGCTGGGATCACGCGCGTCTCATTCAGCACGAGAAGGTCGCCTTCGCGCAAGAGTTGCGGCAGCTCCGAGAAGACGTGATCTTCAAAGAGATCGTCGCGCACGAGCATTAGCCTCGATGCGTCGCGACGCTCCGCCGGGCGCTGAGCGATTAGCTCCTTCGGGAGCTGGTAGTCGTAAGCTGCGACGAGACGCTCGTCCACGGCGCGATCTGCGTACCGGGGAAGTAAAAGTTCGCGGCGCCCGCAAGGGAGCCGCTTAAGAGTGCGATACCACGCGCGCCCCACTGGCACAGACCAACGCCGTGTCCGCTGCCACCACCTTGCAGTCGCGCGATATCTTGCGCCGCATCGAGCGAGAAGATCAGCCCGCTGCGCATGTATCGCGGACCGAGAGCCCGACGGAGATCGTTTGCGGCGATGCTTACCGAGCCGCGCGAAGTCACGAGCGTGAAGCTGCGCGCGCGTCCGCTGGAATCGCGCGCTGCAAGCCGCACGCTCTCGAGACGGGCGCCGCGCAGCCGTGGGGCCGTGGCGCGCTCGATTACGGCGAATGGGATGCTGCTTGCCCATCGGTAGTCTGGCGACAGCGTGCAATAGGGGCAGACGACCCCCATCAGGTAGGGGATCGGTTCTCCTCCCCACGCATCTGCAGACGATTCCGTATGTCCGCCGCAGCACGATGAATATTCCACCTTCGCATACTGCCCGGAATACGCGAGCACGAGCCCTGACGTTGCGTCGACCGCGGCGCGCCCTGCCGGCGTTTCGGTTGCGGTGCCTTCGTAGACTTGATCGGCGGTGGAGGGCAGGATGTCGTAGGGCTTGCCTGGGTCGAGTCTACGTAGCACGAACGTGCGCGAGCAGATCGCTTGGAGTTGCAGCGCCATCGCCGGCCACGACGACGGCATCTCTTGCGGCACGACGCTATAGAGGTATTCGTCGAGCGCCACGAGGTTGATCACGTCCCCGTTGGGAGTTTGCGTGAAACCGCCGCGATAGCTGTGGCCTCCGAATTGAAAACCGCCACCGGCGGTGCCCCGGGCATCGCCTCTGCCGAGCAGGACGCGAAGTGACGGCGTTGGCATCGATGGCTGGGCGCGCGCGAGTCGCCGAGCGAGGGCGGCGCTTGCCGCGGCCGTCAAGAACTCACCGCGTCTCAAAAGAGCTCCGCTTGGGGAGATTGCGTTGCGACGCCGAGGTGGCGATAGGCGAGCGGCGATGCTTTGCGTCCGCTCGCGGTGCGGCGAACGTAGTCTTCCTTCAAGAGATAGGGCTCGACGACGTCTTCGAGGGTTTCGGCATCTTCGGCGAGCGTTGCGGCAATCGCGGCGATGCCAACCGGGCCGCCTTTGTATTGCTCGACGATCGTGCGCAGGAAGGCGCGATCGAGCCGGTCGAGGCCAGCTCCGTCGACGCCCTCGCGTTCCAGCGCCTCATCGGCAACCTCGGCGGTGATTCTGCCCCCGGCTTTCACTTCCGCGTAATCGCGGACGCGGCGCAACAGTCTGTTGGCGATGCGCGGGGTGCCGCGGCTGCGCGAAGCGATTGCATGCGCGCCCGCCGCGTCGATTGGAACGCCGAGCACACCGGCCGATCGCTTCACGATGCGGTCGAGCGCCTCAACGGAGTAGTAGTCGAGATGCGCGACGATGCCGAAGCGTTCGCGCAGCGGAGCCGAGAGCATGCCGGCACGCGTCGTCGCTCCGACGAGCGTGAAGCGCTTCAGCGGCAGTTTCAGCGTCTTGGCGTATGCGCCGCGGTCGACGAGGAAGTCGATTTGAAACTCCTCCATCGCCGGATAGAGAAACTCTTCGACGACGCCGCCGAGGCGATGCACCTCGTCGATGAACAGCACGTCGCCCTCTTCGAGAGAGGTAAGAACGCCCACGAGGTCTTTGGGTTTCTCGAGCGTCGGGCCGCTCGTCGGCCGGAAGTTCGCGCGCAGCTCGCGTGCAATGAGCCCGGCGAGCGTCGTCTTGCCAAGACCCGGAGGGCCGTAGAAGAGCACGTGCTCCAGCGGTTCGCTGCGACCCTTTGCGGCATCGATCGCGATGCGCAGGTTC
>JAKAPO010000106.1 GCA_021807065.1 bacterium | reverse complement strand
TTCCGATCTCCGATCCAGAGCAGCGTGCGCAAGTGTTCCTGACCAGGTTTCGCCAACTCTAAGACTCCTCGATGTTCGTTCCTCGGTATTTCCCATGATATCAGACCCGGCCCTGTATCGGCGCAGATTCCGAATCCTGCCGATAGCATTCGTGCTCTCACTGCTGCTGCACGTCGCCGGCATACTGATCTACGGGGTCGCCACCAGGCGCCTACCTTGGCTCACGCCGCCTCCACATAGGGAACCGGCCGTCGTCCTCTCCTCCGCGACCAACGTCAGCCGGATTACGGTACCATACATTCACCAGCCGGTGACGCGCGGGACGCGGGGCTCGCATGGAAGCCGGGCGGAGCCCCGAATCGCGCAACCGCAGCAACGTCCTCAGCCACCGCACCGTACTCGCCGGGTCGCCGTAGCCCCTCCACGAGCATTCCACGAGCTTACCGTTCCCGCACCGTCGGCCACGCCGATGCCCAGCCCCGAACCATCGCATGCGCCGAGTCGTCCGGCCCGCGCCAGCGCACAACGGGATCCGATCACGGCGATGATCGCACGCACGCAAACGATGACGCAACGTGAAATCGCGCAGTTGCAAAGACAGAACAATCCCCTCAGCGTCGCCACCATAAAGCCGCGCCCAGCGTCGGCATTTCGTCGAACCTATTTCAACATCTCGGGTATCGACAGGAATCTCAACCGGTACGAAGGTTTGATCACGCCGACGCGCACGTGGTCGGAAGGGAACTTGCGCTGCCACTACGCCGATTACAACGTCCAATATACGTACGGCGGTACGGATAAGGGATCGATACCGTGGCCGCTCTGCTACAGGCCGGATTCAGATCCGATGATGTTGCCCGACGGCACGTTGGCGCCGACGGGCACGCCGGTACCGCCGGAAGATCTCATCCCGATGGCGGGATATGTGAAGCCGCGCGGTTATTACCTGACGCCGTTCCTTCAGTCGCTCTACGATCGCCGCCCACAATAGCTAGGCGGCGGAGCGCGGCCCTCGCGTCGTAGCCCAGTCGATTCCCTGACGCACCAGCTTCTGCTCGTACACCGTGTATCCGAGCAGATACCGGCCGAGCAGAGAGGCGATCACGACCGACACCATGAGCGGCAAGATGATGCGATAGTCGTTCGACATTTCGAAGACGATGAGGATCGCGGTCATCGGAGCCTCCGTCGCCGCCGCGAACAGCGCGGCCATCCCCACGAGACCGTAGGCGGCCGACGTTGCCGTCCACGTCGGGAACGCGTGATGCACGATGCTGCCGAACGCATTGCCGAGCATCGCTCCGGTGAAGAGCGAGGGCGCAAAGACGCCTCCGCTTCCCCCGCTGCCGAGCGTCAGTGACGTCGCGACTGGTTTGAGTGCCGCCAGCCCGAGCGCGTGCCAGGGTTGCACGTGTTGCGCGAGGACGGCGTCGATGCTCTCGTAACCGACACCGAAAATCTCGGGACGCCAGATGCCGATGATTCCCACCAAAGCAAATCCGATCGCCGCCTTTATCCAGACGGTCGTCCGAAGTGCTTCGAATCGATCTTCCAGGAAGTAGAGCAGCTTGACGAAGGCTGTTGCCCAGAGCGCCGCCAGTACGCCGAGGAGCGCGTAAAATCCTAGCTCCAACGGAGTGACCACATAGAAGGCCGACGCCGTGAACGACGGGTGATTGCCGAAGTAGGCTCTGCCGATGACCGCGGCGACGACGCTCGAAACGACGATGGCGGCGAACGAGCGCGGTGCAAACTCGCCGAGGATGACTTCTGCTGCAAAAAAGACGCCACCGATCGGCGCGTTGAACGTGGCCGATATTCCGGCGGCCGCACCGCATCCCACCAGCGTTCGCACGAACGCCGGCGGCGCGTGCGCGAGCTGACCGATCACCGAACCGATCGTCGATCCAATTTGCACGATCGGACCCTCGCGTCCGCAACTTCCGCCGAAGCCGATGCAGGTAGCCGAAGCGATGCTCTTCACGGCGATGACACGTGGGCGTATGACACCGCCACGAGTTGCGACCGCCGCCATCACCTCGGGAACGCCGTGCCCCTTCGCTTCTCTCGCGAAACGCTCGACGATGAGGCTGGTTATGATGCCGCCGACGACGAGAACGGCGACGACGCTGGCACGCCCGAGAAACCCGAATACGTGCGAGAGCGGGCCGAAAGAGAACTGCGTCTCGATGCCGATGAGCCAGCGGAAGATTACCGCTCCGTATCCGCCGCCGATGCCTATAACAAATGCGGCAAGTAACATGAACGTGCTCTGCGAGAGCGCAAGTTTACCCCATACGACACGGTATCCCCGTGGGGTTTGGGTGTACCGAATCGGCGGCAAAGCGAGCTTCACGATGTTCTCTTTACAGTAAAATGCGACGGCGTTCCTCGGCGATTTTAGTGAAAATTGTGCGAGCGAACGCCTGCGCTGAGACCCTTGTCGTCGAACGCCCAAATTTTACACGCCAGCACGTCGATGCAACCGCCTTCTTTCTGGAGTTTGCCTTCGACGATTGCGATCGCCGCGTGATGAATCGTGCGGCGATAGCGCTCGTAGACGTCTGGTCGCACGATGACGTTGACGAGTCCGGTCTCGTCCTCGAGCGTGAGAAAGACGAAGCCTTTCGCGGTGCCGGGGCGCTGACGCGTAATGACGAGGCCGCCGACACGGCAGATGAGATTGGGCGGCATCGCGCCGAGGCGCGCCGCCGGGATGACGCCCCGGCGTCGTAGCTCTGGGCGAAAATGCTCGACGGCTTGGCTCTGCGGCGTGACGCCGGTCGACCAGAGATCGAAGGCGGTCTGCTGTCTCGGCGCAAGCGGAGCGAAGGTGGCTGCCGGTTCCTCGACGTCCATCAGTTTTCCGAGCGTGCCACGTGCCTCGCGTTCGTCGAGCGCGCGCAGCGCCCACATCGCTTCTCGCCGCGAGCGAAACCACGGCGAAAAAGCGCCAGCAACGGCAAGGTTCTCGATCGCCTCTTTCTCGAGGCGCGTTCGGCGGGCGAAGTCGACGAGATCTGCGAACGTTCCGCCGCGCAGCGCCGCTTCGAGGCGATCGTGCTGCGCCTCACCCAGTCCGCGAACTACGTGGAACCCCAGTCGCAACGCACCTTCATCGTCGATGTGGGACCAGTATTCGCTCGCGTTTACTTCGACCGGCTTGACGGCGACGCCGTGACGTTTCGCATCGTTCACCAAGACTTCGGTCGAGTAGAAACCCATCGGCTGGACGTTCAGGATCGCCGCTGCAAAGATTGCCGGATAGTGACATTTCACGTACGCCGAGGCATAGGCGAGCAGCGCAAAACTCGCCGCGTGCGATTCCGGAAAGCCGTAATCCGCAAAGCCTTCGAGCATGTGAAATAACTGTTCTGCGGCCTCGCGATCGATGCCATTCTGCACCATTCCGTCGACGAGGCGGTCGTGGATCTGCCGCATACGTTCGTGCGAGCGCTTGTGGCCCATCGCGCGCCGGAGCACGTCGGCTTCACCGGGCGTGAACCCCGCAGCCTCGATCGCCATGCGCATCCCCTGCTCTTGAAAGAGCGGCACGCCCAGCGTTCGCTCCAGCACCGCTTTGAGTTTGGGATGTGGGTATGTGACCGGTTCGAGTCCTGCGCGGCGCCGTAAGAATGGGTGGATCATCTGGCCTTGTATCGGCCCCGGACGAATGATCGCCACTTGCATGACGATGTCGTAGAAACACGCCGGTTTTATGCGCGGCAACATCGATTGTTGCGCGCGCGATTCGATTTGGAAGACACCGATGGTGTCGGCGCGCTGGATCATCGCATACGTCTGCGGATCGTTTTGCGGAATTGTATGGAGGGAGAGCGGGCGACACATATCGGCCTCGGAGGCGCTCGTCGCTCGCCCTCCTGGCTCCCGGGGCTCGTTCAGATCCTTCTCGGCCGACGTGTGCCGCCCGTACTCCTCAGCACAACGTTGCTCGCTCTCGCCTCTCTCGCTGCCACATGCGTTGTTGGAAAACCGCGACGGCTGCATTGCGTCGATCCAGCGTTTGTGGAGGGTGAAAGCTTCTCGCAGGAACGAGAGCATGCCGAGGCCGAGGAGATCGATCTTGATGAGTCCCAGCTCTTGCAGATCATCTTTATCCCATTGAATGATGGTACGATCGCGCATCGTCGCCCATTCCACCGGCGCGACGCGCACCAGCGGATCGCGAGTGAGTACCATGCCGCCGGAATGGACGCCCATGTGACGCGGAAAGGTGCAGATGCGGCGGCAGAAATCCGCCAGCTGCCCAGGGAAAGGTTCGCCGGCAGCATGGTTGCGGGCGAGACCATCGATTTCGTCGAGCGTGAAACCGAAGACTTTGGCGACGTCACGCAAAGCCGAACGCTCGCCGTAGGTGATGACTTCCGCGGTCATCGCCGCATTCGTTCGGCCGTAGCGCTCGTAGACGTACTGGATGACGCGCTCTCGATCTTGGTGTGCAAAGTCGATGTCGATATCGGGAATTTCGTGGCGTTCCTCCGACATGAAGCGCTCGAAGAGCAAGTTCATGCCGATCGGGTCGACGGCGGTGATGCCGAGCACATAGCAGACCGCGGAGTTGGCGGCGGAACCACGGCCCTGACAGAGCACCCCCATCTCGTTGGCTGCTCGGACGATATCCCACACGATCAGAAAATAACCGGCGAGATCCATCTTGGCGATGATGCCCAGCTCGTACTCGAGTTGGCGCTCGATCTCAGTACTCAGCGGCACCCCGTATCGCTCTGCCGCGCCGCGTGCGACGAGATCGCGCAGATAGGATTGCGGAGTCGCACCTTGCGGTACGGAGAAGAGCGGGAACTGCCCGGTGATGCGTTCCAACCGGAACGTACAACGAGTGGCAATCTCGAGCGTCGCATCGACCGCATGCGGATGCTCGGCGAAGAGGTGGCGCACCATGCGCGGTGACTTCAGAAAGTATTCTGCGTTTGGGCGCAGGCGGTTCTCCGCACGAGCCCGTTTGAGTGTGACGGTCTCCTTAATGCAGGCGAGCACATCGGAAAGCTGGGCATCCTCTTTGCGCGCATAGACCACGCCGTTGGTCGCGACGACCGGCAGGTGCAGTTCGCGTGCCAGCGTCAGTAACCGTGCGTTGCGGCGCGATTCTTCCCGAGCCAGATGCCGTTGCAACTCGATATACAGACTATCCGGAAAGATCTCGCGCATCGCCAGCACGCGCTCGCGCGACGCCCAGTCTCCGCCGAAAAGAGCGACGAGGCCGCCGTCTCTTCCGGTAAAGTCGTCAAGGCGCAGCTTTGCGTTGCCCTTGCCGCCACGCAACTGCGCGCGCGAGATGAGCTCGCAGAGATTCGCGTATCCGGCGGCGTTCTCGATGAGGAGCACGACCCGAGCTCCATCTTCAAACGTAAGCTCGCTGCCGACGATTGCCTCGACGCCGCGGTTTCTGGCATGCACCGCAAAGCGCACCATGCCGTAGAGACCGTCGCGGTCGGTAAGCGCTATTGCCGCCAATCCAAGTTCGGCGGCACGTTCGACCAACTCCTCAGGATGCGACGCGCCGGCTAAAAATGTGAAGTTCGACCATGTATGAAGTTCGGCGTAGCCCTGTGTCATCCCGACCGCCCCGCAACTTTTGCTCAATCATACGCCCCACGCAAATACCAATGTTTGCCTTGCCGGTAGATACGCAAGAGGCTACGATCTTCGAGTAAAACATCGTACTCGTCGCGTGTAACCGCCGTCTCTTCGAACCATCCTTCCTCGATGCGCCACGGACCGTTGCATTCGATCACACGACGGCCGTTCACGCTCGCCGGTGCGCCGCGATGCAATCGCACGGGAATTTCGCGGACGGTAAGCAGACGGAGTTGCGATACGAGCAAGTGCTGAGATGCGCTTCCCTCGATGTCGCTCGCTGCTCGCGCACCTCGCTCGCTCGGGATGACAAAGGGACGTTCCCCTCGGCCAGCGCGGGATGACAAAGAAGCATTTCCCTCGACCGGAATGGGATGACAAGAGAATGCTTCGTACGAGAAGCGGCGTTCCAACGCGTGGGCCGGATGAATGCGCGCGCGGCGCGGTTTCTCGTCGGTTACCGCTTCGAGCCGGGCGATCGTGACCGCTACCCTTCGCGGGTCGATGTCGTCGGCAGGAAAGATCGGCATCGCCTCGCCCCCCTCTTCCATTTGCCCGGCGCGCAAGCGCAAGCCGACGACCGGAGAGGAGAACGTGTTGCCGCTCAGTTTTGCGCGCACGATCTCGCCGAGCGTTTTTTCATCTGTAGTAGGCGACGCAACCATAACGTCGATGTGTCGCGCGGTGCCATCTTCGAGCTCAAGCATGAGATCGAGCGAGCCGGCACGTTTTCCACACCGTTCGAGATCGGCACAGACTCGCGCGAGGACGACGCGCAGAGCAAAAAACAACTGCGCCTCTTCCTCGACTCGCCCCTCACCGAACATCGCGGCTTCGACGGCAACCGCATGCGCGCGCGGACGGAACGGCGTGGAATCTTCGCCCCGCGCACAGGCATGCCAGCGCGCAGCCTGCGGACCGAATCGGCGAACGAATGCCCCATGCGGCAGGCGCGCAAGATCTCCAAGTCTCTCGACGCCAAGCAATCGCAATCGTTCCCGAACGCGTTCGCCGACGTCGAGCAACTCCAGAGGAAGCGGCGCAAGAAATGCGCCCTCCAACCCGACGCCACAGATCGTGCCGTCGCCCCGGCGAGCGGCAGCGTACGCGGTGAACTTATTCGCACCGGCACCGATGCACGACGCTACACCATGTGCGGTAAGGCATGCTCTCGCTTGGGCGATCCAATCCGGTGCATCGCCGGGAATGCCGCGCATGTCGAGGTAGAGCAACCCTGGACGAACGTCGTCGATCAGTGGCGAGACCGCATCGAGCACATCGAGCAATGAATCCCATTCGCGTTCCACTCGTGGTGAATCTATCAAGACGCAAAGGATGCGCGGCAGCAAGTGTCTTAGCGCGAGCATGCAATCCGAACGCTTTCATGACGAGCGTCCACGCGCATGTCGTAGCCTGGACCGACGCGTTCGCAGCGCAACCGCAGTCCAGCAACGATAACGAGTTGCGGTGGTGGATGCTCCGTGACGACCAGCAGCAACGTCCCGCATTTATACGCGAGGCCCGCAAGCCGCACCCAAAGCATCGATTGAAGCGGTGGCGCTGTCAGCGCAACGACGGTGCACGCGCGCGAACGCAAGAGCACGTCGGCGGCGCGGGCAACGGCCAGCGGTGCGGCGGCCGAAACGACGATCAACCGTTCCAGCAGGACGCCCGCCGCAGCAAGGTCGGGCGGATAGAGTTCACCGCCGTCGACCACTGCGGCGAGACCTCGGCGTGTTGCCTGAGCTAAAAGCCGTGCAACGATCGCCCACCGCCCGGCGGTGCCCTCCAGCGTCGCAAGCGCGCCACGCGGGAAGCCGCCGCCAAGCATCCCGTCTAGGTTCGGGATACCGCTGCCGAGCAGGGGTCTCCTCGCCTGCGCAATCGTCGCTCGGAGCCACTCTCGCAGCTCCTCGAAGGCCAGTCTCCTCGCCGGCAGCCCCATGGGCTCTCTATGCTAGTCGAACATATGTTCGATTGTCAATGGCCGTAATTACTCTTCGCTCCTTCCAGTCCCAGGCCCAAGACGTTGCTAACTGCAGTACTTGATCTATAGCAGGGAACTGCTCGGGAAACTGAGCGGACGAGGCGGCTTCGAAGGCGCCCCTCTTATTTCGCCGCGCCTTCCAGTAGCGCAGAAAGGTCGCGGAAGCCGTAGACTATGTC
>JAKAPO010000105.1 GCA_021807065.1 bacterium | reverse complement strand
GATCTTTCTGGAGAAACTTTCCGCATCGGACCGTACCCAGGCTGCAGTCGTCGCGTTGCGCCGCGGCTACATCTAGCGAGTGAGAGATCGCGTCGTCTGGCTTGGCACGCTGCTCTACGCGGCGCTCTTCACGCTTTTAGGCGCGATCAAGTATGCAGCTCACCGTAACCTCGTCGACTTCGGCATCTTCGCGCAGACGGCAGCGAGCGCGTTCGGGTGTTTCTGCAACACGATAGAAGGAAGTCACTGGGCCTATCATTTCTCCCCGATCCTCTATCTCGTCGGTCCCTTCGTCGCAATCTCCCGATCGCCGATCGCTTTGATCGCGCTGCAGTCGGTCGCGTGTGCGCTCGTCGCTCCCGCAATCGCAGCCATCGTCGAGGCGCGATCCGACGCACGTGCCGCGCGGCGCTGCGCGCTCGTCGTCTGGCTCTATCCACCGCTTGCCGGGCTCGCGTTCGGGGATTTTCACGAGAACGGTTTCGCGCCGGCTGCAATCGCCTGGATGCTTTGGGCGTTCGACCAGGGATACTATCGTCTGGTATTTCTCTTCGCGATGCTCGCGTTAGCGGTGAAGGAAGACCAAGCGGTCTTTCTTGCGATTGCGGGCGCGCTCGGCGCGTGGCGACTTCGGGGAACGCCGATGGGGCGTACTGCGGCTGCCGTGTGCATCGCGAGCATCCTCGTGCTCGGATGGTTCTACGCCGGCATCCAGCCGCACGCGAGCGCACTCGCGCATTGGGTGCCGACGCGGTTCTACGCGTGGACAAGCGCCGACCTGCGCGCGCTGCTCCCTGCGGGCATCGCGCAGCGTCTCGGTTTCCTGCTGCTCGCATTCGTGCCGCTGCTCTTTCTTCCGTTTCGTTCGCGAATGATGTGGCTCGCCGCCGCACCGCTCGCGGAAGTCCTGCTCTCCCGAATGTCGACGACCTTTACTATGGGATCGCATTACGCTGGAGCCTGGCTCGGCTACGTCCTAGTACCGTTTGCGTTCGCGCTGCGCGCGATGCCGCCGGAACGTGCGCGGCGACTGTTGTGGCTTTCGGCGGCACTGTGCGTCTTGGAATTCGCCGTCGCCGATCCGCTGCACCCGGGCCTGAATCTGCGCGCACCGCAGCAGCGCGACGCCTCGCTCGATGCCTTCGTAAACTCGCTTCCAGCCAACATCGACGTGGCGACGCAAGAAGAGGCGTACACGCATCTCGCGCTTACCGATCCTCGGGCGACGCTCTTCCCCGAGTACGCTTCAGTACCGTTGCAAACATGTTTCGCGCTGACCGACGGCGACTTTCCAGATTCGCCGAGATTGCAGGAGTACGGTGCGGCATTGCACCGGCTCGTCAAAGAAGGTAAGTACGTTCTCGTACGGCGCAGCGGCGCGATCGCGCTCTATCGAAGCAGGACGTCGAGCGCAGCAACCACGCGTTGCTCCCATTCGCTCTCGATGCACACGATGCGATAGGGCGCGGCCCAAGGGTGCCATCGCGCCACTTGTCGATCGAGTTGTGCCTGCCTGCTGAAGATCGCAACCGCAGGCGTGCCGACCATTCCGGCAACGTGGGTTGCCCCGGAATCCGGCGCAACCAGCGCGCGTGCGGCGGCGATCGCCGCCTTCCATTGTTCGAGGGTCTCGAATCGCTCGACCGGCATGCCGCTCGCCGCGCTTACCGCATCGGCGAGTGACGCTTCCTGCGCGGAGGCGATCGCGTGAACGTCGCATTCGCGAGCAATGCACCGAAGCAGCAGCGCCACGTCACCGCTCGTTGCGCCGAAGCGCAGCCACTTTTCAGTGATTTGTACGGCGACGCGTTGCGTGCGCGTAACGTCGCGGTCGAGCAGCAGAGTGCAAAGCGCGCTCACGTCTTTGGTCGGCTGCGCGTTGCCGACGAGCGATCGTCCGAGTTCGAAAAGGACTTCGCATTCATGAAGTTCACGGTGACCGAGTCCGGCGGGGCGGTGGAGCGTCTGGGTCAAGTGGCGGCGGATCCACAGCGTTTTCAGCGGCTTGCCCCAACCGTTATCGAAGCCGATCCGCCGGGGAGCTCCGATCGCGCGCGCGAGGCGATACCCGCCGGGATCCTCGGTCGCGACCAAGATCGCTCCGTAACTGCGCCAGGCGAGGGAGGCCCCGAATCCCTCGATGCTCGCGCGATTCTCTCTGGTGCTCGAACGTAACGCGAACGGTGCGACGTCGATCGACCGCGCGGCACCCGGAGCGAAGATCCCGGCGTTTCCTCTTGCAAGAACGAGGTCGACCGGTATCGCGCCCTCACGCAGCGCCGACAGGAGCGGCGCGAGCGCGAGTGCATCGCCGATGCCGTCGAGGCGGATGATGAGCACCGTCGAAATCTGCGGCATGACCGCGGGAAGTGTTGTGTGGTCGACGAGGTAGTAACCTTTGAGGAGCTCGCGGGGTATCGCCGCCGGCGCGATCTGGGCTACGTGAGCGGCAGCGCGACGCGCCCCCGCAGCCTCCTGCGCGCCACGTTTCGAGGCCTCGGATTGCTCACCGGACTGATGCCGATGGAGGCGCTCTCGGAGGCCGATGAGTTACGAGTCGGCGCGCTTGCAGAAATGCGCCGCCGCGCGAACGCAATCGGCGCGAACGCGATAGTCGGTGTCCGGTTCCGCGTCGACGAAGAGCCGGGCGCGTGGAGAGTCACGGCGTTCGGGCGCGCGCTGGACGTGGAGCCGTCGTCATGAGCGCGACAGACCGCGAAGAACGCGTTCACGTTCTCTGCCAAGCAGCCGTGCACGCCGACGCCTGTAGGAAATGCCGAATCGGCTACGAGCGGCGCAACAATGTTTACGGCGAGGGCGATCCGTGCGCGCGGCTGATGGTGATCGGCGAAGGTCCGGGTGAGACCGAGGATCAACTGGGCCGGCCGTTCGTCGGTCGTGCCGGCGAACTCTTGAACAAGATGCTGGCGGCGATCGACTTGAAACGCGAGGAAGTCTACATCTGCAACGTCGTGAAATGCCGGGCGACGATGGAGACTCCGTCGGGACTACGCAATCGCGCGCCCGATCCGCAGGAGATCGCGAACTGCCGCCCGTTTCTCGACGAGCAGATCGATGTCATTCGGCCGTCGGTCATTCTCGCGCTCGGAGCACCGGCGGCGAAGTCATTTTTCGGTTCGGCGTTCCAGATCACGAAGATGCGTGGCAGATGGTACGAAGGCCCGCGCGGCATCCCGATGATGGTGACGTTTCATCCCGCGTACGTTCTGCGTCAAACGGGCGGCGAGATCAACGCGGTGAAACGGCTGGTGTGGAACGATCTCAAGCAGGTGCGTGCGAAACTCGACGAACCACCTCCCGTACCGCCGCCGGAGCAAGCGACGCTGTTCGAAGCATAGGGTGACAAGTCGCCACACGACGATTCCCCTTCAGTTGTACTTCAGGGCTCCAGCGATGAGCCAAGCGCCGACGGCGCAGAACGCAATGCCGGCGATCACGTGCGCGTAGCGCTCTGCGAGGCGGCCCATCATCGCGCCCACGCGTGCACCGATGTAGATCCCAGCGAGCGCCATCAAGAACGCTTGAACGGCGAGCGTCGTCAGGACCGCGGCGACCGGCAGGTGCGCGACTCCCATCGGGAAGCCAGCGGCGATCTCGTCCATGGAGACGCCCAATCCCGCGATCGCGATCGTGCGCGCGGAGCCGAACGAGACGTGTGCGAACTCTGCGCTGTCGCGCATCGCTTCGCGAAGCGCGTGTAAACCGATGAGAAGGAGGACGACGCCTCCGGCAATCTCCGACGGCTGCGCGAAGCGTTCGCCGACGGCGCGGCCGACCGCGATGCCGAAGATCGGCATGACGGCTTCGAAGATCGCGAAGACCATCGCCGGTCGCCACGGGCTGACTCTCCGTAACCCTAACGCGATCGCGACCGCGAGCGTGTCGAAGGTGAGCGGAGCTACGAACGCAACGACGCGAAAGAACACGACCAAGCGAAACTTTTCGCTTGAGCGGACGACTCCTGTTTGACGCCGAGTCGGATGCTAGTTATACTCTGGGTATGAAAACAGCCGTCTCCATTCCCGACGACGTGTACCGCCGGGCCGAACGCCTTGCGCGTCGTACGAAGCGATCGCGCAGTAGACTTGTGAGTGACGCTCTCGACGTCACGGAAGCGATGAACCAGGCGGTCTCAGCGATCGGCGAGCCGTGCGACTCGTTCGTCGCCGTAGCTTCCCGCGAGATCCTGAAGCGCAGCGAATGGTGATCCAGCAGGGAGAGGTGTGGTGGGCCGATCTGCCGAGTCCACGCGGGTCCGTGCCGGGGTTTCGCAGGCCGGTCGTCGTGGTGCAAGGAGATGCGCTCAATAGGAGCCGCATTGCCACGGTCGTGTGCGTTCCGCTGACGAGTAATCTCAAGTGGGAATCGGCACCCGGCAATGTCCGCTTGGCGTCCTCGCTTACCGGGCTGCCGAAAGACTCGATTGCAAACGTGTCGCAGATTGTAGCGGTGGACAGGAGCATTTTGACGGAATCGACGGCGAAACTGCCTGCATCTAAAGTCAAACTGATCCTGTCTGGAATCGACGTCATTCTTGGAAGATAAGCCCCGTTCAATTTGGCTCGGAGACTTTGCGCACCGCGCAGGTTTTCGCGATACACGTGCTCTTGCAGAGATGTACGAGCTTCGCGACTACCGACTGACGCAGCTATACCGGGCTGCGGCAAAGGAACTGGTTGGCTCAATCGGCGAGATCACGGTGCTTCCCACGGAGCTGCGCGATGCCTTGACGGCGCGTGGCGCCGCGCTTTCTTCGATCGAACCGGTGGCGATCGAGCGTTCGCGTGACGGGTGCACGACGAAGGGTCTGTTTCGCCTGCACGACGGCAAAGAGGTCGAGGCGGTACTCATGGAGCACCGCGGCAACCGGAGCACGATTTGCATCTCCTCGCAGGCAGGTTGCGCGTTCGCCTGCGCGTTTTGTGCAACAGGGCAAGCGGGTTACTCGCGTAACCTCGGCGCGATCGAGATCTTCGACCAAGCCGTCTACTTCGCACGCGCGCTGGCGTCGTGCGGCAAGCGGGTCACCAACGTCGTCTTCATGGGGATGGGCGAGCCGTTTCACAACTACGACGCGGTGATGGACGCCGTAGCGTTGCTCAACGATCCCCAAGGTTTCGGTCTGGGGCACCGCCACATCACGATCTCGACCGTCGGGCTCGTCGATAAGATCGATCGATTCGCAGAAGAAGGCATTCAAGTCAACCTTGCGATCTCGCTCCACGCGCCGAACGACGCCCTGCGCTCGTCGTTCATGCCGGTGAATCGCAAGTACCCGATTGCGGAATTGATGACCGCATGCGAGCGCTACGTCAGGCGCACGCATCGCAAAGTGTTCTTCGAATACGTCATGCTCGCCGGCGTAAACGATTCCGATGAATGCGCGCGCGAGCTTGCAGCATTGATGCGTGGGCATCTCTATCACGTGAATCTCATCCCGTACAACGCGACACCCGACGCGAACTTCACGGGTACCGATCAGGAGAGCATCTGGCAATTTGCCGCGATACTCGATGCCGCTCGCGTCCCCGTCACCGTGCGCCGCAATATGGGCCGCGACATCGCCGCCGCCTGCGGCCAGCTGCGTGCCGAGACACAGCCCAAGGCGAGAGCGGGAGGCTTCACCGGACGGAGCCTCGCACAGTAGGGCGGATGGCCACGACTTCGCCGGAGCGGCGCGTTACGTTGGAGGAAATTACGGCGCTGGCGAAGCGCCGTGGTTTCGTTTTCCAGTCGAGCGAGATCTATGGAGGTCTGGCCGGCTTCTGGGATTTCGGCCCGCTCGGCGCCGTCCTCAAACGCAACATCAAGAATGCTTGGTGGCACGACACGGTCGAGCTTCGCGACGACGTCGTAGCGTTCGACTCGTCGATCGTCATGCATCCCTCGACGTGGGAGGCATCGGGACACGTTGCGGCGTTTCACGACGTGATGGTGGATTGCAGGGTGTGCAAGCACCGCTTTCGCTACGACCATCTGAAAGACACGTCGCGCTGCCCGGATTGCGGAAGCAAGAACTCGTTCACCGAGCCGCGCAATTTCAACTTGATGCTGAAGACCTCGGTAGGGCCGATGGAGGACACTTCGGCGCTCGCCTACCTGCGCCCCGAGACGGCCCAGGGCATCTTCGTCAACTTCAAAAACGTCTATCAGGCTGCACGCAAGCGCCCGCCGTTCGGTATCGCGCAGATCGGTAAGGCCTTTCGCAACGAGATCACGCCCGGCAATCTCATCTTCCGCGTACGCGAGTTCGAGCAGGCGGAGCTGGAGTATTTCGTGCCGGAGGACGGTAAGGACATGGAAGCCTTTCACGAGTGGGTCGAGCGCAGAAAAACGTGGTATGCCAGCTACGGTATCTCGTCGGAACGGTTGCGTTTCTACGAACTCAAGCCGGAGGAGCGGCCGCATTACGCGAAGGCAGGGATAGACGTCGAATATGAATTTCCTTGGGGCTGGGGCGAGCTGGAGTCGATCGCGCATCGCGGAACCTACGATTTGGATGCGCACATGCGGATTTCGGGCAAAGACCTGCGCTTCTTCGACGAGGAGACCAAGACGCACCAAACGCCGCTGCTCATCGAAAGCTCTGCGGGCATGGATCGCACGATGCTGACCGTCCTCGTCGACGCTTACGATCGCGAGCAGGTCGTCGATCAGAACGGCAAACCAGCCGATCGTACAGTGCTGCGGTTTCATCCGAAATTGTCGCCGGTTCAGGCGGCGGTTTTTTCGCTCGCGCGCAACAAGCCCGATTTAGTCGAACGAGCGCGTAACATCGAGCGCGCCCTGCGGCCGCATTTTCGCACTCAGTACGATGAGGGCAACATCGGGGCGCTCTACCGGCGGCAGGACGAGATCGGTACGCCGTTTTGCATTACCGTCGACTACGAAACGCTCGACGACGCGAGCGTGACGGTGCGCGACCGCGATTCGATGCGGCAGGATCGCATCGGCGAAGCGCATCTTCGCAATTACCTGGAGGAACGTACGTGAGCATCACCGAGCAAGCGGTAAAGGACATCTATTTCTTCGACGAGGGACAGACGTCGCGCGATCTCCTCGGCGGGAAGGGCGCGGGCCTCGCGGAGATGACCGCGGCCGGTCTGCCGGTCCCGCCCGGCTTTACGATCACAACGCAGGCGTGCCTCGACTACTTTGATCGCGGCCGCGAGTTTACCGAAGGATTCTTCGAGCGGCTTGCTGCCGCGACCGCCGAGCTCGAGCACCGTACCGCGAAACGTTTCGGCGATCCGAAGGCACCGCTGCTCGTCTCGGTCCGCAGCGGAGCGCGCATCTCGATGCCCGGGATGATGGACACGATTCTCAATCTCGGTTTGAACGACACGACCGTCGCCGGCCTCGCGAAGCTCACCGCGAACGAACGCTTCGCCTGGGACGCCTACCGCCGCTTTGTGACGATGTTCTCGAGCATCGTTCTCGGCTTGCCGAAAGACGCGTTCGAAGAACTCCTCGAGCGTCGCAAGCACGAACTGGGCGTGAAAAACGATCCGGAAGTCGACGCCGAATCGTGGAAGCTGCTCGTCGATGCGTACAAGAGCATCGTTCGCGATCGCACCGGCAGCGAGTTTCCGCAGGACGTCCTCGTGCAATTGCAGCTTGCGATTCGCGCAGTCTTCGATTCGTGGCACTCCAAGCGGGCCATCGACTATCGCCGCTTCAACCGCATTCCCGACGACATGGGCACCGCCGTGAACGTCGTGCAGATGTTTTTCGGCAACATGGGAGACGACTCCGGGACGGGCGTAGCCTTCACGCGCGATCCGAATACCG
>JAKAPO010000104.1 GCA_021807065.1 bacterium | reverse complement strand
TCTTACGGGCGACGATCCCGAACCGCGCATCGTGCCGTTCCGCGGCGATTATTTGTTAGTGAAACCCGAGCGGCGGCAGCTCGACTAGAAGGCGGCGACGGCGGGTTCGGTGGTAATCGTCGCGGATCGCTGGTTTGCATCGTCCAAGCTGTGCTCGGCGTGCAACGCAAAGAACGAAGCCCTCACGCTCTCAGAGCGTTGCTGGGCGTGCGCATCGTGCGGCACGTCCCACGACCGCGATCGCAACGCGGCCGTGAACCTCGCGCGATACCCGGAGAGTTGGGCCGGGTCAGCCTGTGGAGCCGAAGACGCTAGCGGCGGTCATCAGACCGACGTGAAACCGGCGGCATCGAAGCAGGAAGAGACGCTTGGAATAAATGTCCAGGCTGTTCACAACGGTCGTCGTCCACGCCGCACGCGCGGCGCGCTTAGCGGACGGCTAGCGTTCCAGCTACGCGGGCCAGCGCCTTGTCCAGTGTCCAAAGCTTACAGCGCGCGAGAGTGGCAGCCGCGAGCAGGTGCGCGTCGATCCAGCCGACCCCGGCATTCCACAGTTTTCGCTCCTCGGTCAGCCGTAGGACCTCTTCGTGCTCGGCTTGCGCTATCGCAGGAAGCATGGCGAGATCGGCCATGAGGCGTCGCCGATTGCGAATGCTCCCGCACGCCAGCTCGCCGATGACGAAGGGATGCGTCGCGACTAGTTCACGCTCCAGGAGATCTTCGAGCCGTGCATTCCCTCTGCGCAAGTGCTCGATCCATACGGAGGTGTCGACGAGGACTAAGACGCCCTAGCCCTCCGGCGAGGAATTGTCCCGAGCCGCGGCTGCGTTCCCCCAAGCGCTGCGAGGCGCCGCGCCGCCTCCCTGCTGATCAGCGCCTCAAGCCCCGCGCGCACGAGCCTCGTCTTCTCTCGAATCCCCGTCGCGCGCCGAGCCCGTTCCATCAGCTCGTCGTCGACGATAAGCGTTGTTCTCATATGCATTAGTATGCATGCTATGTATGCATTGGTCAAGCGTCCGCGTTCCTGATCTTTCGACGTATCCAGCTCGTCAAGCGTCACGTATGGACGCGCGGCCGACTCAAAAGTGCGTGCGAGCGTAGATTTCCCGACCATCCTATGGCTCATCTTCAATACCGGAGTGTCCGGCCCGCATCGTCGATCCGATCGTACCGCTCGCAACGATCTGGCCGCGTCTGAAGTGGTTCGGTGAATACGGCCGCTACGCGACCGATAGGTAGCTCCACAATGCGGAGATCGGCAACGCATAGAGACGCTTGCCGAAGGGGAGAGCGCGGTTTCCGCCGTACAGCAATACGCCCGCCGCAAGCGCCGAACCCATCTCCGCGGCGACGCGCTGCAATCCCGAGAGGTCAGTGGCGCCGGGAGAACTCGTCGCTTTGACCACTACCGCTGCAACCTTGCCGTCATGTCTTTCAAGCAGCAGGTCAACTTCCAAACCGTCATGTTCGCGATAATGATAGAGTTCCGGCCTGTTTCGGCTCCATGATGCTTGCGCGCGAAGTTCGGCGGCAACGAATGTTTCGAGCAGTCCACCCAGAAGATTGCGATCCCTTCGAAGGTGTACCGCGTCTGCGCCGAGCAAGTACGCCGCCAGGCCGGTATCGTTGAGATAGAGTTTCGGCGATTTCACAGCCCGGTGCGCGCGGTTGCGAGCGTACGCAGGCAGGCGCCACACCAGGTAGAGGCGTTCGAGAATCCCGAGGTAGCGCGATAGCGTCTTGCGTGGCAACCCGATCTGCGATGACAATGCCGTTTCGTTAAGCATGCCCGCACTGCGCGCCGCAGCTACTCGAAGGAGGCGATGCATTGCAAGCGCGTCCTCGATGGCAGCGATCTCACGAACGTCGCGCCGAAGAATCGTCTCTACGTATGACTCGAACCAAGCGTTGCGCCGCTTCTGCGGCCGCGCGATGACCTCGGGATAGCCGCCCCTCGGTATGCGCTGAAGAAAATCTTCCTTTATGGTATGCCCGACTACGGTATGCCTGACGTCGAAAGTCCCCGAAAAAATCTGGTCCACGAAGTTTCGCCCGCTTCGCTCGAGTTCGGCCTGTGCGAACGGGAAGAGCGTAAACACCTGCATGCGGCCCGCGAGTGACTCTGAGAGTCGCGGCATCGTGAGAAGATTCGCCGAACCGGTGAGAACGAATCTGCCCGGCCGTGGATCCTCATCGACGATGATCTTGATGGCCGGCAAAATATCGGGCACGCGTTGAACCTCGTCAATCACGGAGCCACGCGGTAAGGCGCGCGCGAAGGCCATCGGGTCGGCCTTCGCGGTTTCTTGCACCGTCAGATCATCGAAGGTGACGTAGGAAGCGGCCCTGCGGGAAAGGTGTCCGGCCAGCGTGGTCTTGCCTGTCTGTCGCGCGCCGAACAACCCTACCACACGTGTGTCCGCCAATGCCTGCCGTATCTCCGCCTCCAAGAACCGGTCGCGGTATGTCCGAAAATCGGCCATAACGTGGCCTATTATAGACCTCGGCGGGCAGCAACCGCAAGTCGGCGCTTACCGCAGAGCGCCGCTCGGAACGTCGCTGTTCCAGAGCATCGAGCGCGCCGCCAATGCCGTCACGGTAAGGACTGCCGCACAAGCGGTCGTCGAACCGATACTGAATCGCAATCCGTATGCGGGGAGGAACAGCGTCAAGACCGGTAACGTCAGCGCTCCGCTACCGACCGACGTCAGCGTAACGATACCGGGAGGAACGCTGTACCGGTGGGAAGACCGTCGCCGTGTATGATGTAGCCGTCATAGGCGGGGGCATTCTCGGGGTTGCCACTGCGCGCGAGCTTATTCAGCGGCAACCACGCCTACGCGTGGTGCTGCTCGAGAAAGAGCGCGATGTCGCCGTGCACCAGAGCGGCCACAATAGCGGCGTCATTCACTCCGGCATCTATTACGCTGCGGGATCGCTCAAGGCGCGCCTCTGCACCCAGGGAGCGCGAGCGATGCGCAATTACTGCGAGAGCAAAGCCATCGCGTGTCGTGACGCCGGCAAGCTCATCGTCGCCGTGCGCAACGAAGAGCTGCCCGCGCTCGATGAGCTGCATCGGCGCGGCATCGCCAACGGCGTCGAAGGCCTACGGATGCTCGAGGCGGGCGAGATCCGCGAGATCGAACCTCACTGCCGTGGTATTCGGGCGCTGCATTCGCTGAGGACCGGTATCGTCGATTATGCCGCGGTGACGCGCAGCCTCGCAGATGACGTGCGCGCCGCCGGCGGCGAGATCTGCACCGGACACGCGGTCATGCGCGTAAGAACGGGCGCCCGCGAGATCGCGCTGCGCTGCGCAAACGGCGCCGAGGTCGTCGCGCGTCGCGTCATCGCCTGCGCGGGCCTTCACGCGGATCGCATCGCGCGTCTTACGGGCGACGATCCCGAACCGCGCATCGTGCCGTTCCGCGGCGATTATTTGTTAGTGAAACCCGAGCGGCGGCAGCTCGTCCGCGGCTGCATCTATCCCGTACCCGATGCGCGCTTCCCATTTCTCGGCGTGCATTTCACGCCGCGCATCGACGGCGCCTTTTGGCTGGGACCGAATGCAGTGCTCGCCTTTGCACGCGAGGGATACCGCCTCACAACGATCGCGCCGCGCGATCTGCTGGAAACGCTAACGTACCGCGGTTGTCACCGCCTCGCCGCGCGCCATCTGCGCACCGGCATCGGCGAGCTGTATCGCGACGTCGTGCGCCGCGCCTACGTCGCGGCGTTGCAGCGCTACGTGCCCGAACTCACCCTCGAAGATACGCTGCCCGGCCCTTCCGGCGTGCGCGCGCAGGCGATGCGTCCCGACGGATCGCTCGTCGACGACTTCGTCTTCTCCGGCAGCGATCGCACGCTGCACGTGCGCAACGCGCCGTCGCCCGGTGCGACCTCCTCCCTCGCCATCGCGCGCTACATCGCCGACGAAGCCCACCGCCGTTTCACTCGCTAGTCCCTGCGGATTGCTTCGTGACGGAAGACGACGGTGAGAATGGTCGTGAGAAATCCGCAAAGCATGATGCCGGTGCTCCACATGAAGCGGCGGTCGATCTTCTCATCGACGTGCTCGATCTTCTCGTTGAGGATCGCGAAGCTATGGTCGATTTTCGTATCGAGTCTTCCGGTTTCGCCAGTGAACTTGCGGTCGAGTGAGTCGAGGTGTGCGTCGATGCTCGATAGGCGCTGGTTTACCTGCTCGTAGACGCCCTCGAGAAATGACATACGCTGTTCTAACTGATGCACGGCGGCGATCCCTCCTTCGCCGCTTCCTTTCACGACAACGGGTGGCGGCGGCAAGGGGAATACGGCGCTACGCGATGAGGATCGGCCCAAGTACGGGAGCGCGGCGGCCACACCTCGGCCGCCAGCCCTAGCATATACCTTGTTGCTCTGTAATACACTGTATGCTAGAATGCAGCTATGCCGATGCTCAACGTGCGCATCGATGCGCGAACGCTCGAATGCGTTGAGCGGATTGCGACTCGAACGGGGCGCAGCCGGTCCGATCTGGCTCGAGAGGCGCTCGAACGATTTTGTGCAGAGACCGCTGCGCCGATTGAGTCGCCGCCCCATGCCGCGATCGCTCATCTGATCGGTTGTTGGAATGGCCCCCACGAGGCGCTCTCGGAACGAACCGGAGCGCGTTTTGCTGCGATGCTGAAGAAAAGGAAACCTCGTGGTTCTCGTGGACGCCGGACCGCTCGTCGCCCTCGTCAATCGTAACGATCCACACCACACGGCGTGCGCCAACGTGCTGCCTCAAATCCGGGAACCGCTCGCCACCGTGTGGCCAGTCGTAACGGAGGCAATGTACCTGCTGCACTCTTCCTCTCGGGCGCAGCGTGCGCTCTGGGAGATGCTCTCCGCCGGCGCGCTAAGTCTTCTGAGCCTCGACGTCGACGATTGCCCGCGTATGCGCGAGCTAATGTGGAAGTACCGGGACCTGCCGATGGATCTCGCAGATGCCGCCCTAGTTCGCGCAGCAGAACGAGAACGCGTCCGGCGCATCTTCACTATCGACCGGCGCGACTTTCAGCTCTACCGCCCGCAGCGAATCGGTCGCTTCGAGATTCTCCCGTAGGACCGCTGGAAGCCGCGAAGGAACTCACCGTTCTCGGCTCGGGATGAGTGCGAAGCGGTGGTTCATCTCCATACGCAGCTCGTTGATGCCCAGGTCGATGCCGTTCAACCGGTCCGCAACCTGCTCGTAGGCGCCCTCCAGCCGCGAGAGCCGATGACACCGTTGAATTGGTCGTCCCGGATTTTGCACCCGACATCGCAGTGGAAGTGCGCTCGCCCGACGTTAGCGAGGCCGTGGGATTCTGGCGGGCGAATGTTCATGCAAATAGGAACGGCAAGCTGCTGAACTTAGCGCGCTGAGGCTCTGAGACGGCGCATCGCTTCGGCAAGCGACATCACGATGGTGTCGCGACCAATGGCAAATGTATCCTCTCCCGGATACACCACGACGCGGTGCGTCGCACGGACATCCTCGCAGCCGATGTAAAAACCTGGCTTGGGGGCGGGCTTCGCGAGTGAGCGCTTCATTTCAATCGCCCAAACCTCGCCTGCGCCGGCGTCGACAACGAGATCGATCTCAGCGCCGGCGGCAGTTCGATAGAATGTTGCCGGCACGACTTGCGAGAGACAGCCCAATAGGTTTTCAACCGCCATGCCTTCCCAACTGGGACCCGCGATCGGATGGCCGAGCACGTCGTCCAGCGAACGTATTCCCAGGAGCGCGTGTACCAGGCCACTGTCGCGCACGTAGACTTTCGGCGATCGAGTCAATCGCTTCTTGACGTTGGATACCCACGGATGAAGGCGGCGAACGAGCAACAAGTCGACAAGCACGTCCAGGTAGCGAAACACCGTCTGTGAACTGATTCCAAGTCCGGCGGCGAGCTGCGCCGCGTTGAGCAGCTGCCCTTGACTGTGTGCGAGCATCTGCCAGAGACGCCGTAGTGTTTCGGCTGGAATCCGCGGCCCCAACGCCGGAACATCGCGTTCCAGATATGTCCGAATGAAGGCGATGCGCCACTCATAGCTCTCTCGATTGCTGTCGGCGAGAAAACTTCGCGGAAATCCACCTCGGAGCCACAGCGTATTCATTGCGGAGGCACCCGTCGCTGCGACTTCCAACTCGAGGAATGGCGTCAGCTCGAGATAAGCGATGCGACCCGCCAGGCTTTCCGACGATTGACGCATCAGATCAATCGACGCCGATCCCAGAAGGAGAAACTGGTTCGCGGTCCGACCGGCCCACCGGTTGCGGTCGATGACACCGCGAAGCGTTTGGAAGAGGTCGGGAAGACGGTGAATCGCATCGAGGATGACGAGCTGCTGCGCATGCTGCCCAAAGAAAATCTCCGGGTCCGAGAGCTTTGCCCGATCGGCAGGGCGCTCCAAGTCAACGTAGACCGCCCGCTCGCCCAGCCGCTCTTCGTGCCCCAGGGCGACGGTCGTCTTGCCCGATTGACGTGGCCCCAGCAGAGCAACCGCGGGGAACTGTCCAAGCAAGGTAGGCAGGCGCTCGTCGATGAGCCTCCCGATCACCATGCAATTATACCATGCCGTGGAAGAATTGCAAGGCACTGTGATGCACGGAGCGTGGCCGCGGGAAGAGAGACCGTCGCCGCCGGCTACCTATCGGCTCAGTCGAAGCAGATCTTGGCGTAGACCAACCGACCAGTACCTGTCGGGATGATACGGAACGGGCTGCGCCACGTATCCGGGAAGCGCACACCGCGGCGCACGCGTATCCGGCGATCCTCAGTGAGGCGTCGCAGCGGTAACACATCCCTCTGCGAGAGCGGCCCCGCACGGATTCTTCCGCCGTTACTTCAGCGCCGCATTCCAGCCGTTATGCCTCGCTTATCTACGATACCACGGAGCGTATGCTCATCTCTTCCAGATCGCGATGTTGTCGGATGCCCACGTACTGGTCGGGGAGTTGTATCCGAGATCCATCGTGAGCGTGGAGGCGGTGCATGTGTAGCTAAAGGTGTCGAAGAAATGTTGCTTGAGCCGATACGTTCGAGTAACGGGGCCACCGCCAAGGTCCACAGTGTGCGTGTCGATGATGCTCGTATGAATTGGGGAGAGGATGTTTGACTCCCCGTAGTCCGCGTGGAAGCGATCGGGAAGCAACTCGTCGCCGCCTTGGGGCTTCTCCCTGGTTGCATCGATGTAAAACGTCTCGGTGCCAACGAGCCGTTGACTGCTGGAGACCGGCGTCGACGTTACATACGGCGCCGATCCGGTCAGGACGACCGTCGTGTAGCCGTTCCTGAGAATCGCCATCTTCGTCCCCGCCAGGCCCGATGCGCCCAGCGCGGGAATGCTTGATCCCATTCGCTTCAACATCCAGTCTCCCACGAGACACGGATCGATGTTGCTTGCAGGTTTCGCCGAAACGCGCGGCACGAGCGCGGTGTTCAATAGCACGAGCGCACAGGCGAGCCTGACAATACTTCTGCTAAGACGCTTCATCACTTCTCCTAAGACGCTTCACCATCTACTTTCTAGAATGCGGCGTCGCCGATTCCGGAGGGATCGACGACCGGCAACCGGGCGGCACGTTCACGCTCGTACTCAGGGCATTGAGCATCTCCAGCAATGCCGCTTTCGGGCGGCGACCAGTCGGGCCCTTGCGCGTGCGGGTCATGCCCGCACTGCATGCTCCGAGCGCAAGCGTCGTACCGCGGGCGAGGTACTTCCCGATCTTCCGTTCCAGGTCGCTCTCGCTCACGTCGGGCAAGCGCACCTTCCGCTGTGGTCGATGGGCAAGGACAGCACCGCGCAGATCGG
>JAKAPO010000103.1 GCA_021807065.1 bacterium | reverse complement strand
TTCTGATTGGAAGGTTCGCCGATGTTTAACGGGCTCGTCGGTTATCGCGGGCGGATAACCTCCGTCGAGAAAAACGGTGACGGTCTCAGGTTGCGCGTCGCCTGCGAGGGTGTCGAGGAAGAAAAACCTTCTGCGAAGGATTCCATCGCGATCTCTGGCGTCTGCCTCACGGCGACGTCCATCGACGGAGACGGGGTTACGTTCGACGTCGTTCCCGAGACGCTGGCGCGCACGACATTGGGGTCGTTGCGGCTTGGCGATGCCGTCAATGTCGAGTACGCGCTTCGCGTCGGCGACCGCATCGGCGGCCACTTCGTCTACGGCCACGTGGACGTGACCGCTCGGATCCTTCGTCTTGCAGAGGAAGGGCAAGGCAGACGCATACGCATCGAGCGGCCGCACTCGCTGAAGAAGGCAATCGTCGAGAAGGGCTTTGTCGCGGTTGACGGCATTAGCGTTACCGTTGCCACCGTTGGGAAGAAGTGGTTCGAGGTAGCGCTCATCCCAGAGACGCTCGCACGAACGACGCTGGGACTACGCGTCGCGGGTGACGAAGTGAATATCGAAATCGATCCTTTGGCTCGATATGCGCAGGAGTTCTGAGGCGCTTCCCTCGGCGTTGCTCAGCGCTCTCGCGCTTCGCTCGCTCGGGATGACAATATAATGGGTAGGGTCGCCGTTTTAGTTGAGTCGCGGAAAATAGAGTTGCAAGAGGATGCGGAGCGGGAGCCTTCCGCGGGCGCGATTCGCGTCCGTATCCGAGCCGCGCTCACCGACGGAACCGACTTAAAAGCTTATCGTCGGGGACATCCGCAAATGCCCATGCCGACGCGCTTCGGCCACGAATTCTCCGGCGACGTCGTTGCGGTCGGAGAAGGCGTCCACGTCTTCTCGCGAGGCGATGCAGTCATGTGTGTGCACACGGCGCCGTGCGGCGTCTGTTACTGGTGCAGAAAAACGCAGGAGGAGCTTTGCGAGCGCGTCATGCCGACGATGTTGCTTGGAGCATACGCGGATTTCATCGAGGTTCCGCGAGCGATCGTCGAGCGCAATTGTTTTGCGATGCCCGAGCAGCTCTCGTATCAGGAGGCGGCATTTCTCGAACCGCTCTCCTGCGTCGTGCATTCGACGGAGATGCTCGAACCGCACGGCACCGTGGCCATCATCGGGGATGGATCGTTCGGCATTCTGCACGCGCTCGTGTTGAAGGATGCCGGTGTTGAACCGGCGTTGATAGGACGTCGCCCGGAACGTCTTGCGATTGCACGCGGGTACGGATTCGACCCGATCGACGCGCGTTCTGAAGATGTCGTTGCCGCCGTTCGGCAGCGCACGGAGGGGCGTGGCGCCGACGCCGCGATCGAATGCACCGGAACGCAGGCGGGCTGGGAAGAGACGCCGGCCTTGGTTCGGCGCGGCGGCACGGTCTCGCTTTTCGGGGGATTGCCGCCAGGCTCGAGCGTCACCTTTCCGGCCGAGCGCCTGCACTACGACGAAGTGCGCGTCGTAAGCCCGTTTCATTTCACACCGCGTGCAGTGCGCGCAGCCTACGAGACGCTCTGCGCGCGGCGTTTCGATGTACTGCCGCTCGTGACGCATACCTTCGCGCTGAACGATATCGTGGAGGCATTTACGCGCTTGGACGAAGGCGAAGGTATGAAAGCGTGTATCGAGCCATAAGAGTAGCATCTACGGCGGCTGCGGAAAACGCGGTATGCGCGCATCGAAGGTAGCGCTTCCCCGCAGCGCGAGTTCACCGCCGTGGGCGCGCGCGATCCAGCGCCCGATCGTCAGACCGAGGCCGTTGCCTTTTGCGTCTCCCGAGGCTCGGAAGAATCGTTCGAAAATCCGATCGCGCACTTCGTTCGGGACGCCGGGGCCGTCGTCTTCGACCTCGAGATGCGCGAACCGACCGTCATCGTACGTACGGATGACGAAACGCGTTCGGGCGTGGCGGAAGGCATTCTCCACGAGATTGCGAGCGAGTTCCCGCAGCCGGCGATCGTCGCCGTTGACGATCGCCGTACCGCCTTCGCGAATGATCGCGATGGCGCGGTCGCGGCCGCGCGACGCGAACTCCTCGGTGCAGCTCGCCGCGACGGCCGCAAGGTCGACCGGTTCGAGTTCGAGCAATTCAGGACGAGGATCGCGGGCGAGAACCGTCAAGTCCGCGAGCAGGGACGACGCGTCGAGAGCCGCGCGCTCGATCGTTTGGAAGGCACGCGCTGTTTCTTCAAGGGTGCCGACGCGTGCGGCTTGGGCAACAGCGGCGATCGTCGCGAGCGGCGATCGCAACTCGTGCGCGGTGTCTGTTGCAAACTCTCGCTGGCGTTCGCGCGCGACGATCAGCGGCTCAAGAGACGCGCGGGCGAGAACGTAGGAGGCACCGCCCACGACCGCGAGAAGCGGGATATCGAAGGATACGATTGTAACGAGCACGTGCCGCATGGCGGCAGCGTAGCCGGCGCTGCCCTCGGGAGTCGCAAGTACGGGTTGCAGCAGACTCGCATATTCACGAGCCATGAAGAGATACGCACCAACGCTGAGTGCGAGCAGGACGCAGGCGAATATCGCGAGATACGTACCGGCGAGTCGCGCGATCACGCCTGTAACTTGTATCCCACGCCCCAAACTGTCTGGAGCAATCGTTCGGCGCCGGCAGACTTGAGCTTGCGCCGCAACTGGCTCACGTAAACGTCGACGATGTTACTCGAGCCGTCGAAGTCATATTCCCAGAGCCGCTCCAGTAACTGCGTGCGCGTGAACGTGATACCGGCGTTGCGCGCGAGGAACTCGAGCAGCCGAAACTCGGTCCTCCCCAACGGGAGCTGCCGGGTGTCATACGAGGCGGTGCGGGCGCTCGAATCCACGGTAAGATTTCCCACGTGAATTTGCATTTGAATCGGACGATCGGCGCGGCGCACGATCGCGCGTAACCGGGCAAAGAGCTCCTCCTGAACGAAGGGTTTGACGAGATAATCGTCGGCGCCGCAGTCGAGGCCGCTCACGCGATCCTCGACCGCGTCGCGGGCTGTGAGCATCAGGATAGGGGTCTGTATTCCTTCGCCTCGGGCAGTTCGCGCTATCGTGAAGCCGTCGCGCTTAGGCAGGGCGACGTCGAGGATCGCCGCGTCGTACTCTTGGCGCAGGAGATGGTTGAGTCCGGCATCTCCGTCCAGGGCAACGTCGGCCGCAAACTTCCGGCTCGCAAGCATCGCCGCGATCGCCGCGGCGATCTCTGCATCGTCCTCGATGACCAGTATCCGCATCCCTGTGCGGTCATAGTTTCAACGGCGGCGGGAATCCCACCGTTAGGGCCGCCCCGAGGTGCGGGCCCTCGCCCTGGGGGCGGACCTCTTGTACGAGAAAACGGGCATCGAGGATTTGCACCGCCGCGTAGTAGACGAAATCGCGGCTTGCAAACGGTGCCGCCGCGGCATCGTAGCGAATACCGAGATAGGCGTGGGGTACCGGATAGTATTTGAATCGGACGTAGCCGCCGCTGGACGTGATAGGCGTTCCGATGCCGTCGGCGTTGTCGTCCCGTCCCCACCACTGCTCCGCCTGGAAGTCGAGGCGCTGGAAGCGTGCGTGAGTGAAGAGGCCGTAGCGGTCGTATGCGTCTCTGAACGTTTCGCGCCCGACCGGCGTGATGCTGCGAACACCGGCGAGCGCTTCGCCGCCCACGTCGATATCCGGTGTGAGCGAATCCCTTAGAAAAAATCCAAGTTCGGGGGCGCCTGCGCTGGACGTCTCGCCCGTCAGTACGGGGCGGCCCCCGTAGGCAGAGCCGTTGTAATCGGCAAAGGCGATCGTCGCGTCGGCGCGCCACGTGCCGAAGGAGCGCTCCGCCTGTACGCCCCAACGCGGTGCAGCGAGCGTCAAGTCGTCGAGGCCGACGCGCGTTGCATAGTAGCCGTACGGAGCGAGATCGTCGAGCCGTTGGCCGGGTGATTGGGCGAGCGGCAACTCGAAGAGGCCGCCGCGGTACAGCGATTGCGTGTGGGCATTGTATGTGACGAGATAGCCGAGGAAAAGCCCCGCCGGACCCCCTCCGGCGCCGAGATTATAGTGTACGAACGCGGTGATTGCGCCGATATCGGCATTCGATAAGAGCACGCCGGCTTGAGTGAAGTGCCTGCTGCCGGCGGCAGGATCGCGCTCGTACTCGAGTTGATAGCGAATCGCCACGCCTGTCGTACCGTGCTTAGGAAGGGGCAGACGGTACCCCCGATCCCGAAACGCGTTTCCAAACGCGTTCAACTCCGGAAGAACCGAATGACACGTTTCGCAGCGCAAGTGGTAGCGCTGTGCGAAGAGCGGGATCGCCTCGGCACGAACCGGGGCCGCGAAGGCGAGTGCCGCCGAGAACAGCGTCGCGGAGCGTATGTCAATGCGCAACGATCGTACCTCGCATGGGTGCGCCGTAGTGGTAGAAGCAGCCGTAGAGGAAAGTACCCGGCCGATCGATCAAGATCGCCGAGGACGATGCGCCTGCTTGAAGGGCGCCGGTGCTCCACGGTTGAGAAACGACCGTGCCGCTTTGGGTCAAGGCCGCAGCGGAAAACGGTGACGCGCTAGGAAATATCGCTGCGCCGGGAATGAGCGTCGCCGTGTGTGCGAAACTATCGCTGTTGACGAAACGGACGTACGCGCCGACTGAGACGTTCGTGACCGCAGGAGCATAGCCGCCGCTCGTTCCCGCCGACGTCGTGACCGGAGCGTGCAAGGTGAGGTTGACGTCGATGACCGTCGCCTGGGTGCTCGAGCCTGCCGGTGCCGATACGGCGCCGGGCGTACAGGAGGCCAGCAGCAGCACGGCGGCGGCGAGTCCGCGGCTCACTGCTGCAAGATGCTCCAGTCTTGACGGATCTCCGTCATGAGATACTGACCGGAACCGGCCGACGCGAGAAGGATTTTGCGTATCGCTCCATCGCGGTCGAGCAGATAGACGAAGGTCGTATGGACATCTGCGTATCCACGCCGCCCGCGTTGCGCGACGACGCCGAAGGCGCGCATGATGCGATGGACCGCGGGCACGCTGCCGGTCGCCACGAGCCAATGGTGCTCGTCGGCGTCGAAGGTTTTTGCGAGAGCGCGCATCACGCTGGGTGGATCGTGTTCAGGATCGAGAGTGATCGTTAGAAACCGGATGCGCAATCGCTCGCGCGCGGCCTCTCGCGAGGCGCGAGCGACCTGGGCGTCGATCAGCGGACACGCGTCGGTGCAATGGGCCGCGACGAAGGTAACGACCACGGGTTCACCGCGTAAAGAGGCGAGCGTGAAGTGGCGCCCGCTTTGATCCACAAGGTGGATCGACGATGCGAGCGCCACCGCGGCGAGAATCATTCCTTAGTAACCGCCGCCGCCACCGCCTCCGGGCGGTGCCGTCGCCTGTGGCCCCGGAGTCGCACCGGAGGCAACCTCAACGACATCACGCATCTGGTTGCTGCTGTAATGGTACGCACAGCCGACGAGATAGGTACCGGGATTCGAGAGCGTAACGCTTACCGAGGCACCGGGACTGATCGACCCGGTCGCATATCCGATGCCGAAGACGCTCCCGCCGCTGGCGGAGGTCGACAGGCTGGGATTGCTCGGGAAGTTCGCTGGAGGAGCGCCGGCAGTACCGATAACATTGAGAGTATGCGGGGTGCTGGACGACAGGTTCTTAATTGTAATCATCGTGCCCGGCGCAAACGCGATGACCTGAGAGCGTACGGATTGGGTGTAACCGCCGACCGTACCCCAGGTGGGATCGTTCTCGACGCCGATCGTGGTCGTCGGGAGATCCATGCCAATCATGTCGGCGCCAACTCCGCCGACGCCCCCACCGCCTCCGCCGCCCGCGGGCGGCGAGTATCCGCCCCCTCCGCTTCCGCCGCACGCCGCTATCGTGGCGGCAATCGAGAGAAGTGCCCACGGGGCAAGTTGCTTGAGTTTGAGCATTCAGGCCTCCAGGAAGAGAGTGCGCTCTTCACCGTAGGCGGAAAACATGAAGAAAGTCTAAGGACGAATCGCGTCGCTCATGGCGAGCGCGAGATTTCGCAATGCGAGGTCGCCTCCGGCGTCGGTCGCCGCCCGTTCGAAGGCGGCGCGAGCCCCGGCGCGGTCTCCTTCTTTGAGGAGCACCACGGCGAGAGCAAAACGCGCGCGCGCATACGCCGGCGCCAGCGTGAGCGCCGCTGTCAGATCGCGCTGCGCGTCGGCAAGACGGCCAAGGCGTACCTCGGCGATACCGAGATCGTAGTATGCGAGTGCATAGGATGGGTTGAAGTGCAGCAGTGTGCCAAAGTCGGCGCGCGCCGTTTTCAAGTCGCCGCTTCGTAATGCGACGATGCCCCGGCTGTAGAGCGCACGTGCCGAATCCGGTGCCGCCGCAACGAAGCGGTCGGCGATCGCGCGGGCTTCGCGAAGATCACCTCGTGCCAGATCGACCGCGATGAGATTGGCCATCGCGGCGAGGAACCCAGGATCGGCGGCGAGCGCGGAACGCAGTTCGCTGGCGGCGTCGTCGAAGCGGCGCAGATTCGCGTACGCAATAGCGAGGTCGTAGCGCGCGGTCGACCCCTGCGGTTCGGCGGGGCGAAGGGCGAGGATCGCTTCAAACTCACCCGCAGCCTCGGACCAGTCCGCCTTCGATTCCTCGGCCAGACCTATCGCAAAGCGCTCGTGTACTTCGCGCCGCAGCGCGATGGCCCGCAGTGCCGGAAGACTCGTCGTGCGAACCACCGGTCGTGGTGTCGAGTAAACTTGCGCGCCCACCGAAGAGACGAGCGCCGGAAGAACGAGGAACGGCAGGAAGCGATCGACGCGCATGTTCGCCTAGCGATCGTTGAAATCGGCCGGTAGCGCTGCGTCCTGCCAGCGCCGCGCCAACGCGGCACGCTCTGGCTTGCATCGCCAACCGTTACGTCCGCTCTCGGCAATCGGCCCGAGCAATGCCGGCGGCGCCGAAGCCCGCAGATCGCCGATAAGTCCCGCTTCGAGAGAGAGCGTGCTCGCAATCGCAAACCCCGACCCAGCGATCAGGGCGGAGAGCAATCCCCATAGCACGAACCGGCCACAGAGGTGTCTCGGCATCCCCGTCAGTATAGCCGATTTTCTGAAAAAACCGTGAATAGCCAGGTCGCTTTCGTTGTACTGTTCTTGCTCAGTGCGGCTTACGCAGCGGCCCAGCCGGCTGTGCTCGTCGTGGGCGAGGTGCGCGACCAACGGGGGGTGCCGGTGGAGGACGCGCGTATCGTCGCATACCGGGCGGACGGTGGTGTGGCGGCCACGTCGTTGACCGCCGGCGACGGAACGTTTGCCGTCCATGCAGGCGGCGTCGTTCGTCTCGTCATTACCTGCCGCTATTGTGAATCGCTCGCGCTCCGTGTAAGATCCAGCGAACCGGTCGTTGCGATCGCACGGCGGTATGACGAACTCTTGTCGGAGACGCCCTCGGCGGAAGACGCGAAGAATCTGCCGTACGCGCACGCAGAATCGATACTCTCGCTGCGACCATTCACGGTGCTCGAGGATTCGAGCGAGATACTGCCGGGACCGCTGCTCTCCGATCGCGGTCTTTCAAGCCAAGGCGGGGCGGTGGTCGACGCGGGTGTCCCCAACTACGATCCCGTCGCGAACATTTCACCGTTTTTTGCGATTCCGTCGTTTTACGCAAGCAGCGTGTCTGCGATAGAACCTTCGCAGGCATTCATCTACGGCGATCGGGCGGGGAGCGGCACGTTTCTCGTGGGGCCGCGTTCCGAAAGCGGTACCTCTGGTCTCGCCTTCGCCGGCGGCCAGAGTGCATTGCTCGCGGCGGATGCGACGAACGACGTCTTAGATCGGA
>JAKAPO010000102.1 GCA_021807065.1 bacterium | reverse complement strand
GGACGCCCGCCCTTCTAGTTGAAATGCACCGCCATGCCGCGCTGCGTTCCGAGAATGATGTCGTGCGAACCGTCGGAGAGGTCGACCCCGAGCAACTCATCGCCTTCGTCTAAACTCTGCGCGATCAGGCCGCTGCGCCGCACGTTGGCGAACTCCGAGAGCTTCGTCTTCTTGATGACGCCGCGGCGCGTGACCATCACGAGATATTTTTCACCTTCGAAGTTCACGATGGGAAAGACCGCGCTCACCTCTTCGCCGGGAGGGAGCGTGAGCAGATTGACGAGCGCGGTGCCGCGCGCTTGGCGGGTCGTGTCGGGAATCTCGTAAGCGCGCAACCGATAGACGCGGCCTTTGTTCGTGAAGAAGAGCACGTGGTCGTGCGTCTTGGTCACGAAAAAGTTGCGCACGATGTCTTCGCGCTTGAGATTGGCGATACCGATGACGCCGCGGCCACCACGATTCTGGGTGCGGAAGGTGTCGACCGAAACTCGCTTGATGTAACCGCCAACCGTGTAGGTCACGACGACGTCGATGTTGGGGATCAGCTGCTCGACCGAAAACTCGTCTTCGGCGGGAACGATCTGCGTGCGCCGAGCGTCGCCGAACCGTTTCTTGAGATCGAGCGTCTCGCTCTTGACGATCTGCGCGATCTTGCGCGGGCTGCGTAAGATGTCTTCGAGCTCGGCGATCGTCTTGATGAGCTGTTTGTACTCGTCCTCGATCTTTTGGCGTTCGAGGCCGACGAGCGTTCGCAACCGCATGTCGACGATCGCCTGCGCCTGGACGTCGGAGAGCTTGAAACGTTTCGAAAGCCTCGCCTTCGCCTCGTCGGTCGTTTCGCTCCCGCGTACGATCTCGATCACTTCATCGATGCTATCGAGCGCGATGCGGTAGCCTTCGAGCAGGTGCGCGCGCTCTTTGGCTTTCGTCAAATCGTGCTGCGTTCGACGGGTGACGACCTCTTTGCGGTGTGCGACGAAGTGTTCGAGCAGTTGCTTGAGCGTGAGCACTTGCGGTTCGACTGCGACGCTGCCGTCGCCGCGTGGCGCGCCGGCCGGTACGAGCGCGAGCATGTTGAAACCGAAACTTGCCTGCAACGGCGTGTGGCGGAAAAGTTGGTTCAGCACGACCTTCGGGGTCGCGCTCTTCTGCAGCTCGACGACGACGCGCATACCTTTGCGATTGGACTCGTCGTCGAGCCGAGCGATGCCGGTGATGCGCTTCTCGGCATGCGCTTCGGCGATCGCTTCGACGATGCGGCTCTTGTAGATCTGATACGGAATCTCGGTGATGATGATCCGGTGGCGGCCGCGCTCTTCGACGATCTCCGCCTTGCCGCGCATCGTGATCGAGCCGCGGCCGGTCTTGTAGGCCTCGCGCGCGGCCTGCGAGCCGAGGATCATGCCACCGGTCGGAAAATCGGGACCGGGAACGATGTCGCAGAGTTTGTCGTCATCGAGCTTCGGGTTCTCGATCAACGCAGCGATCGCGTCGCAGATCTCGGCGAGGTTATGCGGCGGAATGTTCGTCGCCATGCCGACCGCGATGCCGCTCGAACCGTTGAGCAGGAGCTGCGGAAGCTTTCCCGGCAGGACGCTCGGTTCGGTGCCCTGATTGTCGAAGTTTGTGACGAACGGAACGGTCTCTTTGTCGATATCGGAGAGCATCTCGAGCGACGCCCGCGCCAGGCGTGCCTCGGTGTACCGATAGGCCGCCGGCGGGTCGGGATCGATCGAGCCGAAGTTGCCGTGACCGTCGACGAGCGTGTAGCGTAGGGTGAAATCCTGCGCCATCCGGACGAGAGCATCGTAGACGGAGGCATCGCCGTGCGGGTGATAACTCTTGAGGACCTCGCCGATGATACCGGCGCATTTGCGATGCTGCTTCGAGGGATCGAGGCCCATCTCGCGCATCGCATAGAGGATGCGGCGCTGCACCGGCTTGAGCCCATCGCGGACGTCGGGGAGCGCGCGAGCCGCGATGACCGACATCGCGTAGGAGAGATAACTCTCCCGCATCTCATCTTCGACGTTGACCTGTTGTACAATGTCGTTATTCACGGTATGGGCGATCTATTCGGCGCGCCGCTCGCGCGCACTTGCTCGAACGAGCGCGAACTCGAGAGGATCGCGGCGGATGTGGCTGCAGCGCTGCGACCAGGAGACGTCGTTGCGATCTCCGGCCCACTCGGCTCCGGGAAGACCACGTTTGTTCGCGCGACCGTACGCTCGCTCCACAGACGCGACGAGGGCACGAGCCCGACGTTCACCTTTCGTCATCGTTATGAGGGCAATCCACCGATCGAGCATCTCGACTTCTATCGGATTGGGGAGGACGATGACATCGCGGAACTCGGCCTCGAGGAGGCATTCACGCCCGAGGCGATCACACTCGTCGAGTGGTGGCGCAACGCCGCGTACCTGTTGCCTGCGCGCCGCTGGGAAGTCCATATCGAAGGTTCCGGAGAGGCGCCGCGCACGATTTCGATAACGCCACCGCGATGATCGTTTTGGCGCTCGACGGCGCACTGCACACGTTCTCTGCGGCCGCCGCACGTGACGGTGAGCTTCTCGCCGCCGTCGAAATCGATGGAAGAGAGGCGCTCGAACGGGGACTCGAACGCATCGGCGCACTCATGAGTGCCTGCGGCATCGCGCCAAAGGCGATCGCGCGTATTGCGGTCGGCGTTGGTCCAGGAAGTTTCACCGGCATACGCATCGCGGTCTCGTACGCGAAATCACTCGCGTTCGGCTGGCGTGTGCCGCTCGTCCCTATCTCGTCGTTCGACATTCTTGAGGGGGAGCCGCGCAACGAGCGAGCCCTGGCCGTGGTGAGCGGGCGGCCGGGCATCGTCTGCGCGCGTTTTCGCGATGGGAAAATGGAGCGGCGTGCGGGTGGCGCGCCGCGTGACGTACTCGAGCGCTTGCTACCGCACACCCTCTCTTCAGTACCCCTTTTCGGCGATGCAGAGGACGTGCGCGACGTGCTTGCCGAACGCGGAGTGCACGTGGAGCCTAGAGCATCTACATATCCCCCCGCGGCCGCCGTGGCGCTGTTGGCGTGCTCGAGAGAGCCGGCACCCAGTTCGCATGCCGTGCGTCCTGAATACGGAGAGCGTCCTGCCGCGAGGCTCCCGCAATCGAGAAGCCTGCGATGAAAGCCGAGCTTGATCCGGCGGCGGCGGGCGAGTACCTCGCGATCGCGCCGATGCAGCACGCCGATATCCCGCATGTGATGCGCATCGAGCGCGAGGCATTCCCGACACAGTGGCCTTCCGATGCGTTCCACAACGAAATCGCCACGAACAAGCTAGCGCACTATTTCGTCGGACGGTACCGTGGCGAGATCGTCGCGTACGGTGGCATCTGGTCCATCCTCGAAGATTCGCACATAACGACGATCGCGGTGGACCGGCACTACCGCGGCAAACGCTTCGGGGAGACCATGCTGCTTCACTTGATCGACGAAGCGATCAGCCGCGGATCGTCCTGGATGACGCTCGAGGTGCGCGCGAGCAATGCCGTGGCGCAGGCGCTTTACCGCAAGTATGGCTTTACCACCGTTACCGAGCGCAAAGGTTACTACAGCGATAACAACGAAAGCGCGCTCGTTATGTGGGCGGGCAACCTGAAGAGTGAGCTGTATCGCAATCGTCTGGCCGCGCTGCGCGAAGCACTTGGAATCCGAAAGCGCTGATCTATAACGACCTTGCGCGTCGCGTACGCGAAACCATCGGACAGCAACACCGCTACGCACACAGCGTGCGCGTGGCGCGTTGCGCGGAGCTGCTTGCGATGCGGCACGGCGTCAGCACGGAAAAGGCGCGGCTCGCCGGCCTGCTCCACGACGTAGCGCGGCTCTGCTCTCCTCAGCAGTTGATCGACGAATGCTCGCAGCGAGGCATGAGCATCGACGCGCTGGAACGCAGCAATCCGGTACTGCTCCATGCCAGGCTCGGCGCCGAACTCGCGCGCGAACGCTTCGGCGTCGTCGACCCCGACGTGCTCTCGGCCATCGCCAAGCACACCCATGGCGATGCGACCATGACCCCGCTCGATTGCGTCGTGTACTTGGCCGATTCACTCGAGCCGGGACGAAACTTCCCCGAGCGCGCAGCACTCTGGGAACTGGCCCAGCACGATCTTGCCGCGGCGATGCACGCAACGCTCGCGTCTATGATACGGTATCTCGAGCAACGGGGGCTGGCACCGGCGCCGCAGGCCGCCGCAGCCATGAGCGCATTCACTCCAGGAAAGGAACCGGAAAAACTGCCGGAACTGATCGACATCGTACGTGAAGCGGCACTCGATAAGAAGGGCGAAGACTTCGCCGCGATCGACGTTCGCGACCGCACGATCATCGCTGACGTCTTTGCCATCGTTACCGGGCGTTCGCGTATCCACGTGCGATCGATCGCCGAAGCCGTGGCCGAGGCGGCCGAGCGGGCGGGGGTCCATCCGCGCGTCGAGGGGCTCGCCGAAGGCGGGTGGGTGCTGCTCGATCTCGGCGGCGTGGTCGTACACGTCTTCACGCCGGAGCAAAGATCGTTCTATAATATCGAGCGTCTGTGGTCGGCCGTTGCCGACCGGCGGGCACGATCGTCATGAAAGTACGCCACGAAACGCGCTCCAAACGCAGAGCCCGGCAACGATGGATGAAGGCCGGCATCTGGCTCTTCATCTTCGTCTTCGCCTTTAGCGTCGTTGGCTTCATGATCATTCTCCAGGTCGGAGGTGGAAGCCACTAATCGGGCACCAGGGCTTCCTCAGCCGCAGCCTAAAGCAGGCGCCATGCGACGCTTGCTGTTCTCCACTCTTGCGCTTCTGTTCGCCGTCCAGCCGTTCGCGCTTCAGGCACGCGGACTCGACGCGCCTTCGCATGTCGATCCGTCGTATTTCGGCGGACTCCATTACCGCCTGATCGGCCCGTTCCGCGGCGGTCGCGCCATCGCCGTAACCGGTGTCCCCGGTGAGCCCAATCACTTCTACTTCGGCGCGGTCGACGGTGGCGTTTGGGAATCGAAGGACGCCGGCAGAACCTGGAAACCGATCTTCGATCGCGAGCCGGTCGGTTCGATCGGTGCGATTGCGGTCGCACCTTCCGATACGCGAGTGATCTACGTCGGAACCGGCGAGGCGGACATGCGTTCCGACATCGCCTACGGCGACGGCATGTACAAGAGCGCCGACGGCGGCCGCACCTGGACGCACGTCGGACTCGTCGACACGATGCAGATCGGCACGATCGTCGTTGACCCCAAAGATGCGAACACCGTCTACGTCGCGGCACTCGGACATGCGTACGGCCCGAACGGGCAGCGCGGCGTCTTCAAGTCGACCGACGGCGGCGCGCACTGGACGAAGGTTCTCTACCTCAACGACAATACCGGCGCCATCGATCTCTCGATGGACGCTAGCGATCCGAGCACGCTGCTCGCGGCGATGTGGCAGACGCGCCGGCCGCCGTGGAACGTTTATCCCCCGTCGAATGGGCCGTCAAGCGGGCTCTACATCACGCACGACGCCGGCGCGCACTGGTCGCACGTAACGCAAGGGTTGCCCGCGCACGTCGGCCGAATCGGCGTGAGCTTCTCGCCCGCGAATCCCTCCGTCGCGTACGCGGTCGTCGACAGCGACATCCATCACGGCGGCATCTATCGCTCGAACGACGGCGGCAACAGTTGGCGTCGCGTCAACGGCCAGGTTCGGCTCTGGCAACGCGGCTGGTACTTCGGGCACGTGACGGCCGACACGCAACGCGCAGATACCGTTTACGTGATGAATACCTCGATCTACCGGTCGACGAATGGGGGCGCAACGTTCACGGCGATCAAGGGCGATCCTACGGGCGACGATTATCACGTGTTGTGGATCGATCCGTCGGACGACCGCCGCATGATTCACGGCAGCGATCAAGGCGTCGCGGTAAGCGTCGACCGAGGCGCAACCTGGAGTTCGTGGCTCAATCAGCCGACGGCACAGCTCTACCACGTAACCACCGACAATCGCTTCCCGTATTGGGTCTATGCCGCGCAGCAAGATTCGGGTGCAATCGCGATGCCGAGCACGGGGCGCTACGCGACGGAGACGATTCTCGATTTCCATCCGATCGGTGCGTGCGGCGAAAACGGCTACTGCGCTGCCGATCCGCTCCACACGGGATTGGTTTACGGATCCGGCACCGATCCGGTCGTGGTCGAGAACGTCGCGACGGGTTGGAGCCACGACGTAGACGGAGCCACGGCATACCCCGGACGTCTCTGGCGTCTCACGTGGACGGTGCCGCTCGTCTTCTCGCCCGTCGATCACGCGCTCTACTACGGTCATCAAGTCATCTTCAGATCGCGCAACGGCGGCCAGACGTGGCGGATCATCAGCCCCGACCTCTCCCGCCCGCGCACTCCACCGCTGCCAAATCTCGACGCGGCAACGCGCGCCGACAACAACGGCGTGCGCCGCCACGGCGTCGTCTACGCAATAGCTCCCTCGCCTCGCGACGCGAAGACAATCTGGGCGGGAACGGACGACGGTTACGTTTGGGTCACGAACGACGGCGGCACGCGTTGGCGTAACGTTACGCCGCCGCAGGTGACGGCGTGGAGCAAGATCGGAATCATCGATGCCGGCCATTTCAGCACGGAGACGGCGTACATCGCGGTCGATCGTCACCGGCTCAACGACTACCGGCCGTACATCTATCGCACGCACGACGGCGGCGCTCATTGGACGCGGATCGTCGACGGAATTCGTAACGGCGACTTCGTCAACGTCGTGCGCGAGGATCCGATACATCCCGGACTCCTGTACGCGGGAACCGAGCACGGAATGATGATCTCCTTCGACGATGGGAATCACTGGCAGCCGTTGCAACTGAATCTTCCGGTTACTTCCGTACGCGACATCGACGTCCACGAAAACGATCTGGTGATCGCGACGCACGGTCGCGGCATTTACATCCTCGACGACATCACGCGCCTGCGCCAGATGGCGCAAGCGGTCGCATCGAGCGCCGGAGGCTACCTCTTCGCCCCGGCTGCCGCCTATCGGGTGCGAAAAATCTCGCTCGGCGAAGGTGGAACGCCGTTCCAACCCGACGAGCCGCAAGCGAAAGACGCACCGGTCGGCGCGATCTTCGACTACGTCGTGCGCACGCCCGGAGCGGTGAACTTCGCAGTATTCGATGCGCACGGACACAGACTACGCTCGTGGTCGAGCGCGCATCCCGCTCTCGCGCCGAATCCCGCCTCCCTCGACTTCATGCCGATGTGGGCTCCCGCGCCGCCGTCGCCGTCGGGCGCAATTGGTTCACACCGTTTCGTCTGGAACTTCCACGCCGGAAGCAACAACGGTCCGCTCGCGCCGCCCGGCACGTACGTCGTCCGGATGACCCACGACGGCCGGACCTACACGCGCACGTTCCGCGTTTTGAAAGATCCACGCGTCGATGCAACCGATGCCGACCTCGTCGCTCAATACGATCTCGCCGAAGCGATCGAGGCCCGCAAGGCGCAAATCGCGACCGCTCGGAAACGAACGCACGATCCGCGCATCTTGGGAGTCGCCCCTCAGATGAACCCGGACGATTCGGTGGGTGCACCGTCGCGCGACTTTACCAGCTTGCGTTCGCTCGAAGATGCGTTCGACGCGCTCGAACGGGCCGTCGAGAGCGCCGACGCGGCGCCGACCCCCGATATGCGAACCGGCTACGAAAAGCTATCGGCGATGCTCGCAGCTACGTTACGAAAGATCCGTTAGAGCCTGCCACCCACGAACGCCTAGCGGCCGGCGAGCACCGATGCGTACCAGTTTTCGAGGTCCGTATGGTACTGGGCGAGCGCGCTCGCGTGTAAGTAGATCATGTGTCCGGAAGAT
>JAKAPO010000101.1 GCA_021807065.1 bacterium | reverse complement strand
CATCGTCGATTTCTTTTCGGCCACGCTTCCCAAGTCGGCCGGGATGCCGCCGGGGCGCTCGTCGGGGGGCTGTCCGACGCCGCCCTCCGGCGGAACCAGCAAACGGTCTTTCGCGTAGATGAAAGATCCGCGGCGATAGTCGGACATTTCGAAACGCGGTGTCAAGACGATCGCATCGGTTGGACACGCCTCCTCGCACATCCCGCAGAAGATGCAGCGCAGCTCGTCGATCTCGTAGCGCGCCGCGTACCGTTCTCCCGGCGAACGGCGATCGTCCGGCGAGTTTTCGGCGCCGATCACGGTTATCGCGTTGGCGGGGCAGACGCTCGAGCACAACTCGCAGCCGATACAACGCTCCTTCCCGTCGGCATAACGCCGCAGCTCGTGGAGACCGTGAAAGCGCGGCGCATGCTGTTTGCGCACCGAGGGATACTGAATCGTCGGCTTGCGCTTGAACATGTACTTGAACGTGATCGACAAGCCTTGCAGAATCGCACCCACGTTGTAGAGGTGCTTCTTTCCGTTACCCACGGAGCGCCACCACCACGGCAGTCACGAGCAGGTTGAGCGTCGCGATCGGTAACAGCACCTTCCATCCGAACGCCATCAGACGATCGTAGCGGATGCGCGGAAGCGTCGCTCGCAGCCACATGTAGAAAAACATGAACGCTGCAACCTTGAGCAAGAACCAGACGACGCCCGGTAGCCACGTCCAGCCGAACGGCGCGTCCCACCCGCCGAGAAAGAGCAGGCTCGCGATACACGATACCGTCAGCATATTGACGTATTCCGCGATGAAGAACAATCCAAAACGCAGGCCTGAATACTCGGTGTGAAATCCGGCGACCAATTCGGTCTCGGCCTCTACGAGATCGAACGGTGCGCGATTCGTCTCGGCGACGGCGGTGACGACGTATACGACGAATGCGACGAACTGCGGGATGAAGAACCAAAGCCGCTGCTGTGCCGTGACGATGCCGTCGAGCGAGGTCGTCCCGGCGACGATCAATACGCCGACGAACGAAAGTCCCATCGCCAGCTCGTAGCTGATCATCTGCGCGGTCGAGCGCACGCTGCCGAGCAACGGATACTTGGACCCCGACGCCCAGCCGCCAAGCGAGATGCCGTAGACGCCCAGCGACATGATCGCCAGCAAGAACAGGATGCCGGCGTTGACGTTGCCGATCGCCCATATGCCGCCAGCCGACTCTCCGAACGGAATGATCGCGTAGACCGAGAACGCCGTCAGGAGCGAGATGAACGGCGCGAGCCGGTACAGCAGAGGATCGGCCGTCCGTGGCGTCAGGTCTTCCTTCAGCATCAGCTTTGCGGCGTCGGCCGCCGGTTGCAACAGCCCCCACGGCCCGACGCGATTCGGCCCCGGACGCATCTGCATCCAGCCGAGGATCTTGCGCTCCGCGAGCATCGCATACGCGAACGTCGTGATCACGACGAAGAGCAGGATGGCGGATTTGATGAGCACGACCAACCAAAGTGGCATTACGCATGCACCTCGGCGGTCTGGCGCAGGGCGGCAACGTTGGGATCGTGAGCGCACGTCCCGCCACCGTCGAAGAGCGTCTTCGGCGACAGGGTGTGGCCGCCGTAACCCGGTGCGAATCGTACGTCGCCGAAGTTGAAATCCTCGGTCTGCCGTGCGCGTTGCGCGACAGCGGTCTCGACTTCTTCCGCCGTCGGTAACTCGATTCCGAGGGCGAGCGAGAGGCCGATGAGTATCTCCAAATCGGCGAGCGGTCCCTCCGGTGCGGCGAGCGCCGCTTTCAACGGCAGCAGATCCCCGGCGAGATTCGTCGTCGTCCCGCTCTTCTCGTAAGCGGCCTTTGCAGGCAGAACCAGCGTCCCAAGCTCCGCCGTCTCGGTCATGAACAGCTCGCTGACGACGACGAATCCGGCGCGTCCAAGCGCTTGCGCGGCAGCGCCGCCGTCGGGCGCGTTGCGTACGGGATTGACGCCCAAGAGCGCCAGCGATGCGATGCCACCCTCGCGAGCATCGGCAAACATGCCGAAGGTGTCCTTACCACCGTCGCACGGTAGCATGCCCATCGCTTCTGCGCCGCGTGCGTTGGGCTGTTCGCTCACGATGTACGTCCGCAGATTGGGTATGCCGTTCAACCGCTCGTGCAATGCTCTTCCCAGATCGAGATCGACGCCGTCCCAAACCAGTGCAACGCGCTCGACGCCGTCTCCCAACTCCCTCATCGCGGCATCGGCGTCGTTCGCATGAATCACGCGAGCGCCGTTACGAAATACGGCCTTTCGTATGCGCAGATCGAAGACGGGCGCGAGTTCGCCGGGATCGCCTCCGGCAATGACGATCGCCTGAGCGCGCTCCATCTCGGCAATGGTGCCCGAGTGCGCGCCTGGCGTGGCCTGCCGTTGCCGGCCGGCGCGCCAATCGAGGTTCTGCGTCCCGAACGCCCGGAAGAGATACTGGAGAACGTACGCCTCCTCGTTGGTCAGTCGCCCGCCGCCAATTGCGCCGACCGACGAGGGCGCGTTCGCAGCCTCGCGCAACGCCGAAGCCCAAAGATCGAAAGCGTCCTCCCAGGTAACCTGTACGAATCGCCCACCGCTTTTGTAAAGCGGCTGAACGAGACGATCGCCCGAGCGATAGAATCCGAAGTTGTAGCGCCCGCGGTCGCAGAGCCACCCATCGGAGATCGCGTCGTCTTCGGCAACCGTCATCGTGCGCACCACGTTGCCGTAGCGGACGTCCACCATCTGCCGGCAGCCGACGGCGCACTGCGTGCAGCTCGTCTCGGTGCGATTGAGATCCCACGGCCGCGATTTGAACCGATAGGTCTTCGAGGTCAGCGCGCCGACCGGGCACAGTTCGGTGACGTTCCCTGTGAAGTAGTGCCGGTACGGCGCTCCGGTGGCCGTCGCGATGATGTCGCGATGGCCGCGATCCTTGACGACCAGTTGCTTGTCGCGAACGATGATGTCGTCGAAGCGAACACAACGCTGGCAGACGATGCAGCGCTCCTCGTCGAGAACGATCGTAGGCCCGAGATCGACCGCCTTCGGTTTGCGAAGCTTCGGGTCGGCGAGATCCGACACGCCTCGGCCGTACGCCATCGCGTAGTCCTGAAGGTCGCACTCTCCGCCCTTGTCGCAGATCGGGCAGTCCAGCGGGTGGGGCACGAGCAGCAGCTCGACGACCATCGCGCGTCCCTTCGACGCTTTCACGCTGCGCGTGTGGACGACCATACCGTCTGCAACCTGTGTGTTGCAGGCGATCTGAAGCTTCGGCATCCCTTCGATCTCGACCAAGCAGACGCGGCAGAGCCCTGCCGGCCCTAACTTGTGGTGGTAGCAGTAGACCGGAATCTCTTGCTGTACTTTGCGGGCAGCCTCGACGAGGAGCGTGCCTTTCGGCACCTCCACCTCTACACCGTCGACCGTTACCTTTACGAGATCAGACATGCTTCGAACTGCTCGGGAAAGCGCAAGAGTACGGACCTCAAGAATGGTTCGATCGAATCGCCGAGCGGGCAGAGATTCGTTCCGGTGATCGTCGAGCTGACGCGATGGAGCATGTCGAGATCCCCGCGTAGCCCGCGATGTTCGAGGAGTCGTTCGAGCACGCGCTCGAGCCAAATGCCGCCTTCGCGACACGGCGTGCACTGGCCGCACGATTCGTGCGCGTAGAAGCGCACGAGATTGTGCGCTGCCTTGACGAAATCGGTGGTATCGTCGAAAACGACCATCGCGCCCGATCCGAGCATCGTTCCAGCCTTCGCGAGCGACTCGTAATCGTACGGAATGTCGAGATGTTCCTCGAAGATGCACGCCGACGACCCGCCGCCGGGCTGGATCGCCTTTAGCGTTCGTCCCGGACGCAAACCGCCGGCGAGTTCCAAGAGTTCGCGCACCGGCGTCCCCAACGGAACTTCGTAGTTTCCCGGTCTCTGCACGTGGCCCGACACCGAGACGACCTTGAATCCTTTGCTGCGCTCCGTTCCCACCGCCGCGAACCACTCCCATCCGCGTGACAGGATCGGCACCAGGTAGGCCAGCGTCTCGACGTTGTTGACGACGGTCGGCATACCGTACAATCCTTCGACCGCCGGAAACGGCGGCTTCAGCCGCGGCTCGCCGCGTTTGCCTTCGAGCGAATTGAGCAGTCCGGTCTCCTCGCCGCAGATATAGGCGCCGGCGCCGCGATGCACCGTCACCTCGACGTCGTAACCGCTTCCGAGCACGTCCTTCCCGATGAATCCCGCCGCCCGCGCCTCCTCCACCGCGCGCGTGAACGTACGAAACCCTTCTTTGAATTCACCGCGAACGTAGATGAACGCGTGATGCGAGCCGATGCCGTAGGTACCGAGCAGCATGCCCTCGAGCACGAGATGCGGCACGTTCTCAATGAGCATCCGATCCTTGAACGTTCCGGGTTCCGCTTCGTCGGAATTGCAAACCAAATAGCGCGGCTTGCCGTTCTTCGGAAGAAAGCTCCACTTTCTGCCCGTAGGAAACCCGGCACCGCCGCGCCCGCGCAAGCCCGATTTATCGGCGTACTCCATGACCTCTTCCGGTTTCAAATGAAGGAGCGCGCGCTTCCACTGCTCGTAGCCGTCGCGCTTGCGATATGCGTCGATCGAGCGCATGTCGATTTCACCGATGCCGTCGGTCAACACTTTCACAACCGGCATCAGAAGCGTACACCCTCTTCTTTCACTAGCTCCGTGACGTCTCGCACTTCGCGTACGAGGCGTTCGCGCGACGCACCGTGCATCGCAAAACCTTTCGCGAGGATGCGATCGAGCATGATGACGCCCTCGCGATCGATGCCGCCGGGATCGTCGGGAACCCCGAGACCGCCCTTCGAACGCCGCCCCTGTGCGATCGACCCTTCCTGTTCGACGATCCACGTGCGCTGCGGTTCCTCGGTCTGCACCATCGGCGCGGTGGCGTACCTGCCCCCGCGCATTGCGGCAATCATCTCGCCGATCTTCTTCTCGTCGAGGTCGTAGACGAATTCGAGGTTCACCTGCGCGCACGGCGCGCGATCGCATGCGGCAAGGCACTCGACCTCTTCGTACGAGATGAGTCCATCCTCGGTCGTTTCGAGCGTCCCTGCGCCGAGTCTCTCGCGGAACGCCCGCATCGCATCTTCGGCTCCGCAGATCGAACACGCGAGGCCGCGGCAGACCTGCACGACGTACCTGCCCACCGGTTTGCGATAGAGCAGCGTATAGAAGGAAACCGTGCTCTCGACGTCGGCAAGCGTTATGCCGAGCCGCTCCGATGCATAGCGCATCGCCTGCGGGCTGACGAATCCTTCGTGCTCCTGGAATAGGTGCATGAGCTGCACGAGCGCCGACCGCTTCTCTTCGTATCGCGCGATGATCTCCTCGCACCGCGGCTTCAACCGCTCCAGCAACGCCGGAAACGCCTTCTCTCGCTCAGTCACCCCGAACTCTCCCTCGATCGCGATGAATCCGCCGACCTGGGACATCTCGTCGTCGAACCACCGCTCGCTCGCCCTCCTGCCTCCCTCGCGCTACGGCACTTTTTTGGAAGAACAAAGTTTTGAAGTCCGCATCCTGCGAAGTCCAAAAAAAATGCAGTTTCTCCACCGGGATGTCCCAGGTCGGCGAACTCATCGATCCACCTCTCCAAATACGGGATCCAGCGAACCGATCGTCACCACGAGATCCGCGATCAAGTTGCCGGGAGCGATTCCCTTGATGGCTTGCAGGTTGTACATCGAGGGCGGCCGAGTGCGGACGCGATACGGTCGGTTGCCGCCGTCGCTGACGAGATAGAACCCAAGCTCGCCGCGAGGCGACTCGACCGCTTGATAGACGTCTCCGGGTGGGATGCGGAATCCTTCGGTCATGATCTTGAAGTGATGGATGAGCGCCTCCATCGAGAGCGCGATCGTCTCTTTGGGCGGCGCCGCGATCTTCGTGTCCGAGATCGTGACCGGGCCGGGTTCGTCGAGCCGCTCGCGCACCTGCTGCAAGATACGATGCGCCTGCTCCATCTCTTCGAGGCGTACGACGAAACGCGCGAACGCATCGCCCTCGGTACGAAACGGAACGTCGAACGTGTACGTCTCGTATCCGCAATACGGGAACGCTTTCCGCACGTCGTACGGTATGCCGCTCGCCCGCAGCGAAGGGCCGGTGACGCTCCACTGCAGTGCATCGGCGGCCGAGAGTTTTGCGATGCCTATCGTTCGGTCCTGAAAAATCGGATTGGCTTGCAGCAACCCGCGCAGATCGCTCATGCGTCCGGGAAATTTCTCGAGCAGCGCATCGAAGCGTTCGAGAAATCCCTCGGGAATGTCGCCGTTACAGCCACCGATGCGAAGATAGTTGGGATGCATCCGGGCGCCGCCGACGGCCTCTTGGAGATCGAGAATGTTCTCGCGCAGATCGAACGTATAGAAAAAGACCGAGAGCGCGCCGAGATCGATGCAATGCGTTCCCAGCCACACGCAATGCGATGCGATCCGCGTCAGCTCCGCGAACATGACGCGGATCGCCTGCGCCCGCGGCGGAATCTTCTCGGTGATGCCGAGCAGCTTCTCGGCGGCGAGAACGTAGCAGAGCGAGTTCGACTCCGGCGCCAAGTAGTCCATCCGTTCGATTACCGTCTGCGCTTGCGACCAGAACAAATTCTCGGCGCTCTTCTCGATGCCGGTGTGCAGGTATCCGATCTCGGGGTCTGCCTTCACCACCGTCTCGCCCTCGATCTCGAGCACGAGCTGCAAGACGCCGTGGGTCGATGGGTGCTGCGGTCCCATCGAAAGCACCATCGAGTTACCCTCCTGCGACACGACCTCGGGCGTCAGCGGCGTGGTCGAAAAACTCACGCGCCGTCTATCCCCACCGTGCTTCGCACGCTGGGGACCCCAAACCGCTTGAAAGGCACTCCGGTGCTACGCACCGTCGCGCCCCCCGGCTCCGCCGGGGTCCCCTTTCTTGCGCTGCTCCTGAAGCGCGGCGAGCGTATTGCCCGACGGCGGCGCACCCGCGGGGACGTTGCTCTTGAGTGCGAATGCCGGACGCGGGGACCGCTCTCGCGCGGGGCCGCGTAACGGATAATCCTTACGCAGCGGATGGCCTTCCCACGTGTGCGGCATCTGTATACGCCGCAGATCGGGGTGACCGTCGAAGGCGATCCCGAAAAGATCGTAAACCTCGCGTTCAGCCCAATCGGCGGATTTCCAAAGATCGCTGACGGTGGGCAGATGCGGATTCGCGGCGTCTACGCCGCAGAGCACGCGCAGGCGCGCTGGGGTGCCGACCTCGGCGACGCTGCGCGCGGCGGTTGAATCTCTCAACCGATGTTAGACTACGTCGAAGCGCGGCGAGCGCAGGGGATAGTCGGCGGCACCGATATCGAGCAGCATCGTGTAACCGTCGGCACGCAACGCTGCCAACTTCGAGTGAAGCTGCGCGGCCTCGACGCGTTCGATGATTGCATCGGCAATCTGCGGTCGAAGGCTTGGCGGGTCGACCGCGCCGCCGGCGATGGGGGGAGTCTGCGAACTAGGCATGCGACCGGGAGTTAGGCACGTGCGAGAATGCCGCCGCGGCCGCCTTCACGGATTTGCCGCTGAATCAGCGTGACGCCGTGAAGCAAACCGTCGGGCGTGGGGGGACAGCCGGGAACGTACACGTCGACGGGAATGACCGTATCGATTCCCTGCACGATCGCGTAGTTGTCGAAGACGCCCCCCGAACTCGCGCATGCGCCCATCGAGATCACCCATTTCGGCTCCGGCATCTGATCGTAGATGCGCTTGATGACCGGCGCCATCTTCTGCGCGACGCGCCCCGAGACGATCATGAGATCGGCCTGACGAGGCGAGCTGCGAAAGACCTCTGAGCCCAATCGCGCGATGTCGAACTGTGGATCGGTTACGCTCATCATCTCGATCGCACAGCATGCCAG
>JAKAPO010000100.1 GCA_021807065.1 bacterium | reverse complement strand
ATCTTGCCGCGCAAGCCATCGAGCACGGCCAGCCGTCCTTCCTTCACCGGCGCGGCGTTCGTCGCGGCTTGGAGTTCTCCGCACGCTGCTGGGATGAGAGGGACGGGCTCCAAGACGGGATGTTGCTGCTAAGCCGCGTCCCTGATGCACTCGAAGAACTAAAGCCCGGCGAAAGATGGACGTCTCGACCGACGGATTACGCGGTGCTGCGGGAGAGAGACAGGGGCCAGTTGGCGATCGGTGTCGACCTGGGCGATCGTCAGCGGGCGGGCACGCGCAAGCAAACTATACGTCCGCGATCCAGGAATGAAACCGGCGATTGCGGCGCAGGAGATCGAGTCGGGCGTCCTCTGCATAGAGCCGGCGGCTGGCTGGATCCATCCTATCAAGCCAGGCGAACGCGGCGTCGTCCTGGTGTTGGGCGGCGAGCACGGCCGCGATCGAGACAATCGCTCCTGGATCGTTCACGACGCCAGTTCGCTGCGTCGCATGCTGAACGCGCACGTACTCGGCGTGCGCTAACGCGGTTCGTCGATCCTGGATGTAATAGTAGCTGAGCAGCGCATCCACGCCGATTTCGCCGCCCGGCGCGGACCGGCGCGCGAGCGTCCGGAGCTCGCTTTCGGCCCTCGGGCGGTCGAGCCGGCCATTTGCAAGCGCGAGGACGAACATCGCTGACCTATCGGACGGGCTTTGCGCGAGAGACTGTTTCGCATAGGCCGCGGCCTTTGGAAAATCGCGACGCAGATACGCGAGCAAGGCGAGATCATCCCCGGCCTCCGTCCACGACGAATTGTCGGCGAGCGCCGCGCGGAACTGCGCGGCCGCATCGTCGGAGCGCGCTTCGTCGAGAAGCAGCTCACCGTACCAGGTTCGTGCTTCGACCGACGTCGGATCGAGCGCGACCGCGCGGCGCAGCTCGCGCTCGGCGACGTTCGGATCGCCGAAGAGCGCCTCGGCCTGCCCGTACGCGGCGTGTGCATCTGACGAGAGTGGACCGAGCGCGACCGCCCGTCTGGCCGCAACGAAGGCGGACCGCACGTCGGCGACCATCTGCGGTGTGCCGATCTCTCGTAGACTGAGGCTCAGGTGGGCGTCGGCGAGACCGGCGTAACCGAGCGGGCTGCGCGGAACCTCCGCGATCGCGCGGTTGAAGTACGTGATGCTCGTGCGCACGGCGGCCGCGTTCTTTGCGGTACTCCAATAGAAGTACCCAAGCGCGTAAGATGGCGGCACCTCGAGCGAACCTGCCTGCATCCGCGACCATGCGAGCACTCCCGCAAGTACCAGACCCCCAGCGAGCGCAGCACCGGCGACCAATGGCATGCGCCGTCGGCGGATGGGTGTGGATGGGGCACCGCCCGTGCCATTCGCGCTGTTGACCAAACGGTACCCACGCCGCGGAATCGTCTCGATCCGAACCGACGGTTCACGCTCCTTCAAAGCGCGGCGCAACCGATAGATGCTCTGGGTGAGGTTCGCCTCCTCGACCGCACCGTCGCCCCAGACGCCATTCATCAGCACTTCCTTTGAGACGACCTCGCCGCTGCGCTCGGCCAGCACTGCCAGCAGTTCGACGGCTTTAGGCGGAAGCGGCACGACCTGTTCGCCGCAACGCAAGACGCGCTCGTCCGTTTGCAAGGTGCAGCGTCCGAGGTGATGGGTCATGGAAGCGTCGCTCTCAGGGCAAGGTTTCGATAAGAGGTCATTGAGGTTTCGATTGAGACTTCGACGTTTCCGGCATGAAATGATGCAGTCAAACTACCCCTTCCCTCAAGGGAGGTTCGAAATGTTTGCACGGCTCGCCCGCATCGCCTTTGCCCTCGTGCTCACCGGCTGTGGCGGAGGCGGCAGCTCCCCGGGGCCGAATCCCAGCCCACCTGCTCCGGTGTTTTACCAGCCCCTCGCGGTGGGCGACACCTGGACCTACACCTGTCACAACACCCAGAACAAGAGCGAACAGCCCTACGCCATCCAAAACTCCGTGCTCGGAACGACGACAGTCAACGGACAGCAAGTCTTTGAGTTCTCGCTTCAAGTCCCGAGCTCACCGACGCAAAGCACGACGCTCGTGCAACTCCTTGCCAACGATGCGCAGCGCAACACGTCGATCTACGGGTATCTCGTCGGTGGTAACGTCCAGACCATCACGCCCGCGCTCATCGTCGCCGCAGCCCCCGGAGCAAAGGGTACGCCATACAACTACGCAGCGCCGGACGGCAGCACGATCTCGCGCATCTTCGAAGGCATCGAATCGAGCAACCCGACGCCGCTGGGGACCTTTACCGTGGCGCCGTACTTCGAGAGCGGCAGCACGCACAACTACGGCTACGCACTCGGCAGCGGCATCGTGGAAGAAGACCATGGCCCAAACTTCCTGTATGACTGTCTCATCACAACGATGACCCTGCACTAATCTCGGGTCAACGCACCGGTCACTTAGCGGATCGTGACGGAGACTGTTGTGATGTGGGGGTTCTAATGCGGCCGTACCTTTGCGCGTTTGCGCTCGCTTCGATGGGCCTCTTTCTTGCCGCGTGCGGCGCGTCCATGCCATCGCCTCTTCCAACCGCGACGCCGCCCCCGAGCGGGTCCGCATTTGATGCAGTCATCAATCAAAACTATGGCGACCCATCGGGGGTCGAACTGGCGATTTACAAGAACGGCGTTCCCCTCTACGTCCACGGCTACGGGCTACGCGATCGTGGCCTGCCCGACTCTTTCTATGCGTCGAACTTCTGGGGAATCCAACAGCCCGACGTCGTCCTCAATCTACCGCGCGGGCAGTTCGCTCCGGACGCAAACACGATATTTGACTTGGCATCGGTGAGCAAGGAGTTCACCGCCGGGGCGATCCTCCTTCTGCAGCAAGACGGCAAGCTTTCGGTAAACGATCCGGTGTCCAAGTATTGTCCCGCGCTTCCCGGCGTCGGTCAGATGACGCTGCTAAATCTCTTACAACACAGCAGTGGCTTCGTCGACTACAACAATTTCTACAGCTACCCGGATTTTTCGCATGCCTACGGGTCCTTCATGTCGAGCGGACAAACCGACTATCAGGCGATCGCGGATGAGCTTGCGACGTTCCCGTTACAATTCACACCGGGAAGCCAGTATAGCTACAGTAATACGAATTACCTCCTGCTCGGCATGATCGTTTCGCGGATCAGCCACGAACCGCTCGGCACGTTTCTGCAGCAACGCATTTTCTTGCCGCTCGGCATGACGCACACGCAGCAAGGCTATCCTCCCGCAGGGACCACGGATTTGGCCCTCGGTTATGCGAATCGGGGCAACGGACCGCAACGCATATACCAGTGGAATCTACAGTGGCTTGCGGGGCCAGGTGGGCTCACGTCGACGGTGGGTGATCTCGAAAAATGGGACGAAGCCGTGCGCAAGCCGGGAATCTTCACGCAAGCCTCGCTGACGCAGATGTTCACGCCCGGGCCGTTCCCCCAGTCCTACGGCACCTATGCCGATGGTTGGTTTGTCAGCTCCTTGAACGGGCACCTTTACATTTGGCACGATGGAGCCATCGGCGGTTTCCAAAGCGTGAACGCCACGTTCCCGAACGACGCGATCGATATCGTCGTCCTAACCAACGACGGTTCCGGGCCGGATCCGTACTCCATTATCCCGCAGCTGTTTTCGATCGCGCTTGCGGGAAGGACGTAACAACGCTAACCGTTCGCTGGACTGGCAACCGCCGAACGCGGATCCGGCGCTTTGCGCAGTGCTGCGTCGATTCCTCGAAGTGCGGCAATCCGCGCCTGGTCACAAGAGCGGAACCGCGAGACGAATCGCGGCAACCTCCAGGATGCGCCGTACCTCGTAGAGTTCGCGAACGTCCTGTTGCGGAAGCGAACCGCCCGGCACCAAGGTGCCGTCGCGAATTCCAGCGCGGCGGTAGAGGCCGCGCCAGACGTCGGCGTGAGGCAGTATGGTGAGACTTCGTTGAGAGTTTGATTAAGCGCGCATTCACCGGATGGATGCGTAAAGTTGCTGCACGTTCGCGGCGATTTCGCTATAGTTAGCAAGTGATTTGTGCTGATGATATAACGCCAACGTGACGAACCCGACGGGTGAAGCTCAGGACGGCATTCTGAGGCCCGATTTTGACCGGCGTATCATGCTTGAGTTTCGGGGATCAGTTGTTACGTCGGATGCGGGTCTTCTTGCGTATCGCGAACTCGATGACGCGCTCGGCCTGAGTTCGACCGCGGGTAATCTGCTTTCCGATGCGCGCACCGGAAAGAACGGTCGGCACGCGCTCGTCGGCATGTTTCGTCAATCCGTCTTCGGCGGACTTGCGGGATATGAAGATGTAAACGACGCCTTGCGCTTACGTCTCGACCCTGCCATGCGCTGGATCATCGGCGGTAAAGCAGCGAAAGGTTCGGGCGCGTCGCCAAGCCAGATGGGACGATTCGAAACAAACTGGTTGGCGAAGCCTGAAAACCTCGCAACGCTCACCGATCTCTCCGGTCATTGGATTGACCAGGTTGCGAAACGCCGTTCATGCAAGCGCGTCGTGCTTGATATGGATTCGAGCGTGAGCCCGACGCATGGCGATCAAGAGAAGAGCGTATGGAACGGACATTTCGGTTGCACCTGCTACCATCCGCTCTTCGTGTTCAACCAATTCGGGGATATGGAACGATGCGCGCTCAGACCCGGCAACGTGCATAGCGCCGACGGGTGGGAAGACGTTCTCAAGCCGATCATTGCTCGCTACCGAGGAACGGTGGAAACTATCGCCTTCCGGGGCGACGCCGCCTTCGCCCAACCAAACATGTACGAGTTCCTCGAAGCTGAGGGCATCGAATATGCGATCCGCCTTCCGGCAAATCAGACTCTCCAGGCGGAGATCACTCATTTGCTCAAACGACCAGTCGGGCGACCGCCGCATCATGTCCAGCGGCTCTACCAGAGCTTTCGCTACAAGGCAGCGAGTTGGTCCCATCCGCGTCGGGTTGTCGCCAAAGTAGAATGGCATCTCGGAGAGTTGTTCCGCCGCGTGGGCTTCATCGTTACCAACTTGAGTTGCTCGTCGAAAAATACCGTCCGGTTTTACAACAAGCGCGGGACGGCTGAGCAATGGATCAAGGAAGGGAAAGGCGCGATCAAGTGAACGCGGCTGTCCTGTCGCTCGTTCAATGCAAACGCGGTGCGCTTGCAACTCCACGCCTTAGCCTACAATCTCGGGAACTTCCTCCGCACGCTCGCGATACCCGAAGCGATTGAAAAGTGGTCGCTCACGAGCCTTCGCGAAAAACTGATCAAGATCGGTGCAAAGGTTGTCAGCCACGGTCGCTACGTTGCGTTTCAGATGGCCGAGGTTGCGATCCCACGAGCGGTGTTCTCGGAGATTCTGCAGCGCATTGCCGCGTTGCGATCGCCTCCACCCCAGGCAACGGCAACATGAGCACCCCGGCCACGGTATACGCCGGGGAAACGACGGGAGAGCTGCGGCCCTTTTGCGCACCCAATCGGCTTTTTCATCGCTCGGTGGCACAGAAGTCCGTCTCTCGCGTCCTCAATGGGACCAAAAACCCAAATCACATCGTCTGGCCGAGCCTCGCAAGGCCGGAAGCTGACAATCCGGCATCGAAAGGCGCGACCATAATGGGGAATACCGGATGAAACGAGCTGTGTTAACCATCGCGCTCATCGCGATTTCCTCATGTAGTCCTGGGACGCAAAAGCAGATGGCGAGGACAACAGACCCTCTCGCGAGCCTTGACGTGTACCAGAACGTCGCGGCAACGCCTGCTGCGCCGGTGGCGCCTCTGTCACCGGCACGAGAGCAAGAGTTCGCGTCGAAGTGGCGAGCGCAAGGCTGGATAGAGGTTGCCTCCGTGGGGAGTCGTTTGTACATGACTAGCCAGTTGGGGCTTCAGGCAATCGCTGCAAAGGACGGAACCCTCCTATGGCGCAACATGCACTGCCACGCAGTCGGAGCTACCCTCAGTGTCGTCGGTGACGAGCTGTTCACGGCCTGCGCTCCGTCTCTCCTGACCATCTTGAGCGCGAAGGATGGCCACGTCTTACGCAGCGCCTCCGTTCAGATGTACGGAATAAATAGCGTAACTCCCGCCGGCAAGAATGCGTTCGCTGTAGAAGGGTGGATCGACGGTGCCGCTCTCGTCAGCAAGCTTGTCATTCTCAGGCGCGATACGCTGAAACCGATTTCGCCGGACGCAATTAGCGATGCCACATTCCTGGGCGTCATCGGCGATCGCGCCTACATCGACGACTGGTGCTGCAATGGCCGTCCGGACGAATATCGTCCCGCAACGATTTACTCGATCTCGCTACGCGACGGGACGCAAAGCAACCCAATCGACTTGACACCCGATCCCGATCAGCATCCTGCGAATGTGCAACCCCTCGGGCAAGGGGAGCGCAACTACATGCAAGGGCGGTACTTGTACGTTCCAGTCGACAGCGTTCTATACCGATACGACATCCTGCATCTAAACTTGCCGCCGCGACGTACGCCCCTTGCAAGCCCCGAACCGCAATGAGTAGCGCCGCCAGCGGATGTTGAAGAGTGCTTACGCAATGGTTATATCGTTGTTCGTCGCCGCTACACCGACGTTGGCATGGGCGGACAGCAGTCCAACGTACTCGCTCGCTGGAACGGACGTTAAGGCGCTGGCGAGTGCCTTTGAGACGTTGAAATCCGAAATGCAGAGTTCTGGCGCGCTCGACCTTGAAGAAACTCAGGCACGCATTGATCGTGTTGGGACCTCTGTCCAGGTCACTTTCTTGCGCCATGATGCATCACCGCTAATTGTCAGCATGAACACACAGAGCGGGGTGGTGCAACGACGCTCCACCATGTCCACCATCAAACCTTCTTCCTCTATCGTGTTGCCGGGTCCCGATGCCAAGGCAATCGCAGTCGCGTACAATTCGTGGCTTTCCGGAAGCGTGCGCTTCCCCTATTCTCGTTCTGATCTCCTCGCCGGGAAGTTTACCGCGAGAGAGAGAGCCGATTTCGCCACGACCATTTCAAGTAAAGGCTATTACGTTTCGTATGTTCCCGTACGCCCAAGGGCCGTCAACTCGGGCCTAAGGTGTGCTGATTTCCAAAATTATGTCGTTATTCCAGGCACATGGAAGGTAATTCCGGAGCCGCATATTTGCTGACGTTGAACTGACCATCTCGGGACCAGTGTGGTGCGGCATGCAGCGCGGGAAACGCGAAGCCCGCTAAAACCGCAACCGCTGCCGCCCACGCTGCGGCGGGCTGGACGGTTCGCCCGCGCAGTCGTCCGTGGGCGTACGCGCTCAGCATGCCGCGCGCGAAAACGCTGGTGTAGCCGGGGAAAGTTTTCGAACCACAATAGGCCGATCGGATACCGACCGTGCGGCACTCTCCGACGATCTGAACGTCGTCCCAACACGGTCGCCCGCGCCTACACCGACCCACAGAGCCGCGGCTGGGTTATCGGCGGGGGCACGCGGGTGGCCCCGCGCGTGCCGGCGGCAGATAAGCGTTCGCGCTCCTTGGCGCTGCGCGAAGCCGCCGACCGGTTTGTTGCCGCCCTCCTCGGACGAGGCCTTGGGCAGATCGAGATAGCCGAGGAACTGCGGCGTATCCACGGCGCGTTGACGCCTGCCGAACTCCCTGCTATACTGCCGTAGTTCAGGCCCACCTCCGGGTGTGGCCGCATTTGTGTGTGTTCTCCGTTAGTGGAAGCACCGTCACGTTCGGGGAGTAGGAGAGCCGCGTGCCGACGATCAGCCAGCTGGTCCGTAAGGGTCGAACTAAGGTCGAAAAGAAGGTGAAGACGCCGGCGTTCCGGGTCATTCAGACCGGCCCGAAGCCGGGTCACCCGGACCTTCCCCTGCGTTCCTTCGACGTTACCGGCAATCCGCAGCGGCGGGGCGTCTGCACCCAAGTGAAGACCGTGACCCCAAAGAAACCGAACTCGGCGTTGCGCAAGGTCGCCCG
>JAKAPO010000099.1 GCA_021807065.1 bacterium | reverse complement strand
GGCGCTATGCGCCGTCCAAGCAATGAGATGGCGGATCAGCGTCTTGGGAACGGACGCGTTTACCGCATAATGCGACATCTGATCGCCGACACCATACGTCGTATATCCGAGCGCCAATTCGGAGAGGTCGCTCGTGCCGACGACGAGCGCGCCGTGCAGGTTCGCGAACCGGAAGAGGTGTGCCGCCCGCTCTCCTGCCTGCACGTTTTCGAACGTGCGATCGTAGACTTTCTCACCGTGCGCATACGGATGGCCGATGTCACGCAGCATTTGCATGGCGGAGGGGCGGATGTCGATCTCACCAGCAGTGAATCCGAGAGCGTGCATGAGCGCGTGAGCGTTTTGCTGCGTCTGCGAGGTCGTAGCAAAACCAGGCATGCTCAAGCCAAAGACGTGGCTTCTGGGAAGGCCGAGCTTGTCGAACGCCTTTGCGGTCACGACCGCAGCCTGCGCCGAGTCGAGACCGCCGGAGATGCCGATCACCGCTTTGCGAATGCCGGTCGCCTGAAGACGTTTTGCTAGGCCCTGCACTTGTATTGCATATGCTTCGGCACAACGCTCGTCGAGCGTTTCCGGATCGCCCGGCACGTATGGGAACTGCGCGACGCGGCGCTCCAGTTCCGTCGCATCGCTGCGTTGCGGAAGCGACACGGAGACGCGACGAAATCGCCGGACGGCCTCGCCGTGAACGGTGGCACAATCGGCAAAACTCGTCATCCGCGCACGGTCCTGCCGCAAGCGCTCGAGATCGACGTCGGCGAGCACGAGCGAAGCGTCGTTGGCAAACCGGCGGCTCTCCGCCAGAAGTTCGCCATTTTCGTAAATCAGCGCGTGGCCGTCCCACGCCAGATCGGTCGTCGATTCGCCAAACCCAGCGTCGCTGTAAACGTAGGCGGCAATGCAGCGGCCGGAGACCGAAGCGCACAAGAGCTTGCGAAACTCTGCTTTTGCAATGGTTACGTTGCTGGCCGAAAGATTTGCCAGGACCGTTGCGCCGCCGAGCGCGGCCAAGCTGCTGGGCGTGATGGGTACCCAAAGATCCTCGCAGATTTCGACGTGAAGCGCAAAGTCGGGCACGTTCGGGTCTTCGATGATGACGTCGGTGCCGAAGGGAGCGTCGCTTCCGAAAACGTCGATCGTGGTAGACCGGGCCTGCGCGGCCGACGCAAAGTAGCGCTTTTCGTAAAACTCGCGATAGTTCGGTATGTAGACTTTTGGGACGACGCAGAGCACGCTCCCGCGATGGACGGCGACCGCGCAGTTGAACAGCTTGCCGTCGGCTCGCAACGGCGCCCCGACGATCAATATCGGATCGATTCTGGTGCTTGCGCGGCACAACTCGCGTAGCGCCTCTTCCACCGCATCGAGCAGCGCGTCTTGAAAAAAGAGATCGTCGTCCGAATATGCCGAGAGTCCGAGTTCCGGGAAAACCGCTAGCCCGGCTCCGCGTTGCGATGCTCGTTTCGCTAGTTCAAGCGTCGCTTTGAGATTTTCGCTGGGATTCGCGACCTCGACCCGTGGCGTGCACGCCGCCACGCGGAAGAAACCGTACCTCAAACGACAACCCCGTAGTCGCGCAACGCTGCATTGAGCGACGTCTTGCGGTCGGTAGATTCGGAACGCGTCCCGATGACGAGCGCACATGGGACGCGGTACTCGCCGGCTGGAAATGCCTTGGGCGTCGTTCCGGGAATGACGATCGCGCGCGCCGGGATGCGCCCACGCGTCGTCACCGGCGACGATCCACGCACGTCGACGATGGGCGTACTGGCGGTGAGGACGACGCCCGCTCCCAGCACCGCCTCTCTTTCGATGCGGACGCCCTCGACGACGATGCAGCGCGAGCCGACGAACGCGCCGTCTTCGACGATGACCGGCTGCGCTTGCGGCGGCTCGAGAACGCCGCCGATTCCGGCACCGCCCGAGATGTGCACGTGCTTGCCGATCTGCGCGCACGAACCGACGGTCGCCCAGGTGTCGACCATGGTACCGTCATCGACGTAGGCGCCTATGTTTACGTATCCGGGCATCAGGATGACGCCACGCCCGAGAAAGCTTCCGTACCGCGCTACGCCGGGCGGAACGCAGCGTGCGCCGAGTTTGTCGTAGTTCGTCTTCGTCGGGATCTTGTCGTAGAACAGTACGCCGTGTTCGCCGATCCAGGTGGAATCACGGCGAGCAAAATAGAGAAGTATCGCCTGCTTTATCCACGCATGCGTTGTCCAATCGCCGTCCCGCGGTTCGCAGACACGCAGCCGTCCTTCGTCGAGAGCGGCGACCACGGCATCGACGGCTTCTCCGGCAGATCCTCGGACATCCTGAGGGCGCGCGGCAAGCGATTCGACGGCGTTCTGCAACTCCGCTACGTTCATCGCAGGAGCGCTTTAGCGCTCGTTGGGGAGGCTTCCTGGGGAATGCTTAGGTAGCGTGTGAATTGCTTATGGTCGCAAGTGGGATTGCGAGTACCAATCGTTGTGAAAAGCACGGACATGAATTCCAAGCATCTCTTCCTGCTTCTACGCCGCCGGTTTTACGTCGGTCTGATGACCGCCGCGAGCGCCTTCGGCTCCACAGGCTGACCCGGCCCAACTCTCCGGGTATCGCGCGAGGTTCGCGGCCGCGTTGAGGTCGCGGTCGTGGGACGTGCCGCACGATGCGCACGTCCAGAGACTCTCTGAGAGCGTGAGTCCCTCGAGATACCAACTTTTGAAACCTGGATTGGTCGAGCTTGTTGCCTGCACCAGTTTCGAACCCACACTGAAACGGCTCGCACGGTCTACGGAAGCGTAACGCTTTTCGTACTGTATGGGCGCGCAAAACGTCCGGTGTCGAGCGCCCCAAGCACCAGCGCGAGGGTACCGTGGCCCGCTTCGGAAGCTTGGGCACCTGCGTTCAGCCCCTGAGTTTCAAGAGCAGATTGCAAATCCGCGATCCCCCTAGGCGCAGCGCGTCGCCCTGGCGAAGATCGCCGCCTCGCGCCCATGGAAAAAGGGAGCCGCTTATGAGAAGTACCGCCGCGCTCGTCTGCACGTCCGTGCTCTTGAGCGCGGTGTTCGCGCCAAGCATTTCGGCCAGACCTGCGAGAAACGTCGATCCGTGCCTTGTGGGGAACTGGGTACTGAAGAGAATGTCGTCTACTATTCCCGGGCTGCGCGCAGGGGGCGTTGCAGGGGCGAAGATGACGATCCGCAGGAGCGGATACACGACGGTCGTCTTGACCGGATCGGCGCCGTACGTCGGCATACCGATGCTTGGCAGCGAACAGATCACCGGGGTCGAGACCTTCTACGTTAACGCGAGCAGGAAGAATCCACAACGTGGTGACAAGTTGCTTCCCGACCGCTTCCACACAGATTACGGCTATTCGGATATTCTCTCGCCTGTTCACAGCAGCGTATACGTAACGACGACTCTGCCCGACCGAACGTATACGAAAAAGCGGAAGTTCTTCGATACGTTCAGCTACACGTGCACCGCCTCCACGCTGACGATGGACATCGGTTACAACAGCCCCGCGAGCGGCACTGCGGCCACCGATAACATCGCGGTCTGGACGAGATGAGCGCGAGTGAGGCGTCACGCGCATGCAGGCTCCTAGGACCCATCCCAGCGAGTAGATACACGTGAAATGGAGGAGAAGATCACGCATTCTTATCGGTACATCGCAGTCGCGGCAATCGGTGCAGTACTGCTAGGAACGGTGTTCGCAGTCTCTGCGGCACCAGCGACGAGCCAGTTTGGCCGGAATCTTGTGGTGAACGGCGGTGCAGAGGCAAATGTCGGTGCATCGAGCGATACCCAAATCGTCAAGCCGTCCGGCTGGACGACGACGGGCCAGTTCACCGCGGTGCAGTACGGGATTCCCGGCGGCTTCCCCGATCGGAACTCTTTCGGCCCAAAGCACCGCGGCAAGAATGATTTCGAGGGCGGCAACGCCGCGAGATCGACCGCGACCCAGACGATCTCTCTCCGTCCATCGCTCGCCGCCATCAAGACCGGAACCGTTCGCTACACGTTTTCCGCCTGGCTCGGCGGTTGGTCGAACCAAGACGACGACGCAACCGCGACGGTCACGTTCCGCAATGCATCCGGTGCATCCGTCGGAAGCGCGACGCTCGGCCCCGTCACGCCTCAGCAGCGCCAGGATGCCACCGGCCTCTTGTATCGGTCGAGATCAGGGCGTGTCCCGAAAGCCGCAACGCAGGCGATCGTGACGGTCGTGTTCACACGCTACGAAGGAACCTACAACGATGGCTCGGCGGACAATATTTCGCTCGTGCTAGAGTTGCGCTAATCTGCCGCCATCAACGATGAGGGTGGTTCCGTTGACGAACGCGGCGTCGTCAGACGCGAGAAAGCAGATAGCGGCGGCCAAGTCTTCGGGTTTGCCCACCGCACCCGTGACTTTCTCCGCCCCGCTCTTCACGTTGGGATTGTTCCAGAGCATAGGCGTGTCGACCGCGCCCGGCGCGATGGCGTTGACGCGAATCTTTTTCGCGAGCATCTCGATGCTGAAGCCACGGGTGAAGGCTTCGATCGCGCCTTTGGAAGACGCGTACGGCACGACGTTCGGCGTGGTCTTGTGGGCATGCACGGAGCTGAGATTGACAATGGCTGAACCCGGCGGCATCTGCCGTGCGCCGTATTTGGAAAAGTAGAAGACGGACCCGAGGTTGACCTTGATGACGCTCCAGAAGTCGTCCTCGGAAATGTCGACGATCGGGGTGAAGGTCATCATCGCGGCATCGTTGACGATCACTCCGATCTCGCCATAGAGCGAGACGGCTTGCTTAATGACGGCCTGTACTTCCGCCGGATCGCCGACGTTTGCCGTCGCCGCCGTCGCCTCGCCCCCGGCGGTGTGAATCTGATCGACGGTCGCCTGGGCCGAGTCCTGGTGCAGATCGACGACCACGATGCGGCCGCCCTCCGCCGCCATGCGCAGGCAGGTTGCGCGTCCGATGCCCGATCCTCCACCGGTCACGATACATGTCTTGCCGCTGAATCTCATGTCGTTTACTATGCTACTGCATGCCAGGAGAAGCCTTGCCGCGATTCCCGCCGGACTTTCGCTTTGGCGTCGCAACGGCGGATCATCAGTGCGAGGCCTATGCAGGCCAGGACGACATACGCGACGTTTGGGAGCGGGTTCGCGGCTTGACACCGCGCGGCAAGGCCACGGATTTTTGGAACCGCTATCGCGAGGACGTCGACCTTGCGCGAAACCTCGGCTGCCGCGCCTTCCGGCTCTCGCTTGCGTGGGCCCGCTTGGAGCCGTCGCCCGGCGTATGGGACGATGCCGCATTCGAACACTACCGCGACGTGCTGCAGTACATGCGTGGCGCTGGCATGACGACGATCGTAACGCTGCATCACAATACGTGGCCGATTCACGTGCAGGAGGCTGGCGGTGGTGCCGGAATGCTCGATTCGCGGTTTCCCGATCGACTGGCCGCTTATGCGACCGAGGTGGCGCAGCGGCTGGGTACGCTCATCGACTACTACGTGACCCTCAACGAGCCGAATCAGCTCGTTTATGGCTATATCAAAGGATGGTGGATGCGCTCGTATCCCGTACCGCCGGGATTACCGCCCTTCGCCACGGGATCGGAACAGATGGAAGCGGTGCTGCGCCTCATCCCCAACCTCTTTCGCGCGCACGCGCGTGCGCGCGCGGCGATCAAGGACATTCGGCCGGATGCAATGGTTGGGGCCAACCCTCTAGTTTTGGGCCTGCCGCGTTGGCTGCAGCGCTGGATCGATCGTTGCGCGACGCATCTGCGGGAGCCGGACGACCTGCGCTCTCAAGCACAAAGGATCTGTTCTGCGAACGTCGTCGATCGCGGTGCCGTCGACATCTCGCTCGCGCAGGTCGCGATGACGCAGGAACGCATGGATCGCGTGCTCTTTTCAGAGCCGTACTACATCGAACGCACGAACGGTGACGAAGAGCTCTACGCCGTTGCGATGCCCCTGGGGAGCCGCGCGCTCCTAAACGCCGTCGATCGAGCGATCCGCGATTTCAAGAAAGAGCATCCAGAACTTCCACGCGCGCACAACCGGAAGACGGTTGCACACATCGGCAAGGCTCCACAGACCGAGGGTGAAGAACGCGACGTGCCGGACCTGGACGACTCGTTGCGCAACATTCGCAAGCACGGCATCCTACGCGTTGGTATCCAGCCCGGTGCCGATGCGCTCTGCTCCGCCGACGGGAAGGGCGGCTTCAGCGGCCTGGAGCCGGATCTCGCTCGCCGGATCGCTAAGCGCGTTCTTGGTGACGAAAGCGCCGTGCAGTTCGTGCCGCTCTTCGGCGAACAGCGGATTGGAGCGACGCGTTCCTGGCTGCAACGCATCGATGGGCTTCGGAAAACGCTCTCGATTTTCGCAACGATGCTCGGAACGAACTGGTGGAACCTCGGCATGTCCGGACGTCTAGCGCAATTCCTCTGTCCACCGGAGGCAGTTGGAGCGCTCGATTTCATAGGGCTCGACTACTACTGGGGCGTCTCTTCGCTGCGACCGGCACAACTGGAGCACCTCCTCTCGGCTATGGAATTTCGGTATGCGAACGCGCCCGTGTGGGCGCGAGAACTGCACGACATTCTCTGCGAGCAGCGCGATCAGTTCCCGGGGAAGCCGATCGTCGTCATCGAAAACGGCTGCGTAACGACCGCCAGCCGCGTGGCGCGTGCGGATTACATCGCGCGCCACATCCTTCAAGTGCAGCGCGCGGTCGCGGACGGCGTTCCGGTCGTCGCCTACCTCTGCTGGAGCATCACCTCGAATCGCGAGTGGGGCTTGCGATTCGACGGCAACAGCGATTTCGGACTCTATCACATCGAACTGGACACCGATCCGGATCTCATCCGTCTTCCGACACCGGCAAGCGAGCGCTACGCCCAGATAATCGCGTCACGCACTGCGGCGACGGCATGACGAGCAACGCTTCCGGGAGACTGGCACTTCTCGTCGGCGGTGGGCCGGCGCCGGGGATCAACGGCGTCATTGCGTCGGCAACTATCGAAGCAATCAACAACGGCCTGCGAGTCGTCGGCATCTACGACGGTTACGCGCATCTCGTCGACGGCGACGTCGAACACGTCACCGAGCTAACGCGCGACGACGTCGCCTTCATTCACGGAATGGGCGGTTCGATCTTGCGTACGTCGCGTGCCAACCCGGGGAGAGATTCCGCCGCTATCAACAACTGCGTGACCGCATTGTCGAAGCTGAGCGTGCGCTACCTCATCGTGATCGGCGGCGACGACACGACCTACGGAGCGGCGCGCATCGCAGAGCGAACGCGCGGCCAAATTGGCGTTGCAACGGTGCCGAAGACGATCGACAACGACCTTCCGCTGCCCGACAACGCTCCGACATTCGGTTTCGAAACCGCCAGATCGGTCGGGGCGGCTATCGTCGAGAATTTGATCGTCGACGCCCATACGGCGGCGCGCTGGTACTTGGTCGTAACGATGGGCCGCAAGTCTGGGGCATTGGCGCTCGGCATCTGCAAGGCTGCCGGTGCAGATTTGGCGGTTATTCCCGAAGAGTTCCCCGCCGCGGAGCTCGATCTCGATGCGGTCGTCGACACGATCGCCGGCGCCACGGTCAAGCGCATGGCATCGCACCACGGCTACGGCGTCGCCATCGTCGCGGAGGGCATCGCCGAACGGCTTTCGGAGCGGCAACTCGACGCGCTCGCGAACATCTCGCGCGACGCCTACGGTAACATTCGTCTCGGTGAGATTCCCATCGGCGCGGTGCTCCGCAACGCGGTGCAACGGCGTCTGCACGAGATCGGCGTCGACGTCCTGGTCGTCGCGAAGGACATTGGCTACGAGCTTCGCTGTGCCAAACCGGTGCCGTTCGACGTCGAGTACACGCGCACGCTCGGCTACGGCGCGGTGCGCTATCTGCTCGAAGGCGGTAGCGGCGCGCTCATCGCCCTCTCCGGCGGCCGCGTCGTCCCCGTGCAGCTCTCG
>JAKAPO010000098.1 GCA_021807065.1 bacterium | reverse complement strand
CGCATGCGCGGCCGAGACGTTCCCGGCCGACTCCGTGCACATGCCATGCGTGACGGCGGACTTTAGGCATTTCATCGCCGAGATGACCGACGACGACTGCATGTCCGAGAGCGCCTTCGCATCGACGGCCGCGCCTTCATTGGCGGTGATGGTCGCAGCGAGTGCCGCGCGATGCGCGGTGCAGAGTTGCGAGTCCTGGGCAGCATTTTCAATGCAGCCGTCTTGAGCGCACGTGGTCACGGTGACCTCCTCGGCGGCCGCGCCGCCAAACAGTGATTTCTGGACGAGCAGCCGCGCCTCGGGCGGCGCCACGCGCGCGTCGCGCACGATTTGCTCCGCCTGCGCGATGATGTACGATCGCAACTCCTCCGTGTAGGCCCGCGGATTGGCCGGGATGCCCACAAGCGAGATTTCGAGGAGCTCGAGATCGGACACGATGTAGTACCAGTTCCAATAATCGTTCGGATCCTCGATCAACTCGACGTCCAGGAAATAGCCGCCGATCGAGAAGGCGAGCTTCGTGCCCTTCTGGATGTGCTGCCAACTCTTGAGCGCGCGCGGGTTCTCCGGATCGATCTCGACGCGGATCAGCAGGTCGAGGCACTCGCCCTGCTCCGGGTCGGTCGCGCGCTCGAGCGTCGACTCGACGCACGTGCCGAGAATATCCTCCGGCACCTTGTACGAATGGTTGAGCCACATCGTAAGGCCGCGCGACTGGGCGAGCATCGATGCTTGGCACGCTTCGTTGAGGACGTCGCCCATCCGGTCCTTGACGCTCGAGCTCGCGGTCCCCTCGATGTAGTAGTGCGTTGTGCCGGAGTCGTCTTTGATCGCGATCGCCTTCGTCGCGCCCGAGAACATCTCGAACTTGCGCGGATCGTCTTTGTCCAGCGCCCGTGGCCGCGTGGCAGTTTTCATTCGTTTCCTCCGAAGGCAGCGTCGAACGTATCGTCGTCCGCGACGATCGAGCAGTAGCAGTTATCCCTGCAGGCGGTATCGCCGGCGCCCGGCCAGGTCGGCACGTCGCCGCGCTGGTAGGGCGAGCCGTCAGCGAGCCCGATGCAATCTGAGCAGTGGTCCTCGTCCGCGCCTAGTTCCCACACGAGCAGCACGCCGTTGACGCCGAGCGAGTCGCCATAACCCTGCTGACCGGTGCCCCACATCGGCTTCGCGTAGCGGGTGATCGAGGACCGCAGCGCCTCGATCTTCGCGTCGATCGCCGCGACGATTTGATCGCCCAAATCCTGTGTGGGGTCCGCGGCGGCATAGGCATCGTTTGCTGCCGCCGCGAGGGCGTCGGCAGCGCGGCCGGGCACCTTATTCGCGTACTGCCGCACATGCCCGATCCAAATGTCCACGACGTTCTGTGGATCGACTCCGCCGCTGGGCACGGCCGTCGTGCCGGCGGTCGCAGCGTCCAGATAGGCTTGCTCCTCGGCCATCTCTGCGGCGAGGCCGTCGAGCGCATCGCCGAAATCGTGGGCGTGGAACGGCCCATCGTCAGCGGCGAGCCTCGCGACTTTGTGCAGGTGCTCAGCCTTCTCGCGCACGATGGCGACGATGCCCGGCTTGCGCGCGTCCCACACGCCGCTCAAGCGATCGTGCTGCTCGGCGGTCAGCGCGTGAAGTCGTTCAGATAGTGCAGATTCGCGCTCACCGTTGGCTGACGACGTCCGACGAAAGGGAGGGCGCTCTTAGCGGCCTCCTGCTTGCCGTCGTCGTCCGCTTCCGGATCGTCGTCGCCGGGCTTCTGCTCGTCGCTCGGCGCAGCCGGATCGGTCGATGGATTGTCGCCGTCCGGCTGTGTCTGCGGCGTTCCCACGTCCATGTTGAACGGGTATGGCAGATTCGCCCAGTGCGTCGCGATCGGCACGCCGTTGAGCGTCGAGCCGGGGAACGGATCGAGTCCTTCGCGGGCCCGGATCTCGTTCGGCGTCGTGACGCCGATGCTCATGTAGAGTTTGTCGACGTTCGCCTGCCGCTCTTCATCGCGACGAACGATGCCGTCGAACTCGAAATCGTGGCGCTCGTCGATCTCCCACACGAGCTCGCGCGTGAGAAACTCGGCGATCAGGTTCGCGAGTCCGACGTGGCCCTCGTCCGTGCGCGCCGAAAGCGTGCGCGAGGTGCTGCGGTTGACGTCGCCCGTGACGCCGAACACAGTGGGGTCCAGCTCGAAGACGCAGGCGATCTTCTTCACGAGCCACGTCTTGTAGAAGTCGCGCTGTTGCTCGCGGTTGCTGCGCGCGAATGGCGTGTAGGCTGCAACGCTGCCGCCTTGACCGGGCGCTGCGGCCGGATCGCCCATGAAGCCGACGATCATCAGGTCCTTCGTCCCGGCGATCTCCGACTCGTAGTACTCGCGCGCGGCGTCGAGCTCTTGCCGGCTCAGGCCGCGACCGAGATCGAGCAGCCCTGCCGGAGCGGCTTGCCGGAGCATGTCGAAGTCGTACTGCTCGCCATACAGGTCCGCCTCAATCGCGCGCACGAGCGTTTCGACGATCGACCAGCCGAGCGGGCTGTACGTGGTCGGCGAGCCCATGATGTAGATGAGTTGATCGTTTGTGAGCTGTGCGACCTGGCGCCCGTCGATCACCTGGTAGTAGCGCGGTGCTTTCGGCTCGGCTCCGGTCCACGTGGGATCCGGAACGATCGTGGCGCCGTCGACGCCCCAGAGCGCCACGATCTCGCCGCCGATGGTCTTTTCTTTCTCGATGCACCCGGCGTCGAGCACCAGCACGTCTTCGATGACCTGATCGAGTAGTGAGCGGAACGATTCGCGCTTGCTGTTGACGAAGCGCAGCAGATCGCGCACCTGCTTGACGACGCTCGGATCGGGCGCTTTCTTCGGATCGTCGTTGCGCACGAGCTTCCAGCGCGCCTGAGATATTTGCCGGGTGCGGACGTTGATCGCCAGGCGCACCCAGTCGTTGCGCCGGCTGAAGTGGCGCAGCATCTTCGCGCCGCCGCGCGGGTCGTAGCCCTGCACGGCGATCTGCACGCGCGCCTTCGCGTACGGGCCCGTACCGTACGACGATTGAGCCACGGGCGCTTTCGTCGCGAAGGCCGCAGCGAGCGCCGCGCGCCAGCGATCAACGATGCTCGGCACTCATTCCCTCCTCGCCGCCTTAAAGTACAGACCGCCTTGAGCGGCCAGTTTTCGCACGCCGATCTCGTTGAGCCAAAACGAGAGCACGGTGTCATCGTGGCCCTCGACGCCCAGCCCGTGCAGCTCGTTGATGAAAATGTCGACGAACGTCCGCGATCGCTCATCGCCATACGGCAGTTCGATCATGCCGGCCTCAAAGAGGGCTTGCAGCGACGGGATGCCCTCATAGATGTCGACACGCACGCCGCGCCCCGTAACGTGCTTGACGATCGGAAGTTCGCCCCGCGACGCGAGCAGGAGCGAGCTGGCGAACCAGCGCTGCGCCTGGTTCGCCTCGGCGATCGCGATCTTGAGCGTGCTGTAGCGGCGCAACGTCGATTCGGCCAGGCGGGTCTGCGCCGGGAAGTCGTATCCACGCCGTCGCTCGCCCCAGATCAGTCGGCGCTTGCCGCTCGCCATGCGCCGCCAGAGTTCGATGACGGTGTAGTCACCATCGATCCGCTGGGCGTCGCGCTCGTTCTCGACGACCGCTAAGTCGATGCCTGCAGTGACGGCGTCCGTCTCGCCCGCCTCGCGTCCGTAGTATTCGACGAACGTGAGGTCCGGGTTCTTGGCCGCGTTGAGCATGGCCAGCGGGAAGAGCGATGTCTCGTCGTTGACCGCGACGTTGCGGAAGTCGCGGTTGAACGTCAGCGCGCCGACATCGGCCTTCTTCTGCATCAGCGCGTCGTAGGACCAGCGTCCGGGCCAGAGCGTGATGCGGCGTTCCTCGTCCACGATGGCATCGTATTTACGAAATACCCAGCCGCGATCGGTCTTAGCGCGCTGCTCGCGACGGTGCAACACGTCGTCGTGATGCTTGGCCGTGCCGACGAGCAGGGCGTGGCCGTCCGGCTCGAGCGTGCCCATGAGATCGCCGTCGACCCAATTATCGAGCTTGTCGCGCCCTCGCTGGCTCATCGAGTTCTCGAGGTCGGCCAGGTCGTCGCCGAGCACCCAGTCCGACCGTCCGCCCTGCACGGGCTTCTCACTGCCAACGGCGCGGTAGGTCGGCGACTGCGATGTCGTCGTGCGCCGAGTGATGAACCGCGTCTGCGTCCACTTTTCGGTTTCGTCCGGCACGAACGGTCCGAAGTCGCTGATGAGCAGTTCGTTGCGCTCGAGTTCACGGCGGACGGCGAGAAGGAACTGCTCTGCGAGCTCGGAGTTGACCGAGGCGCCGATGATGCGCACGTTCATCTCGACGACCGTCATCAGGTGGAGCGGGATGACCTTCGAGACGACCGTACTTTTCGCGTGGTTCTTGGGGGCCAGGATGGCGGCGTTGAGGACTTCGCCGCGGAGCATGGCGAGGTACAGATCGTACCACTCCCAGTGCAACGGCGCTGGCACGAGCGGCTGCCCGTCGTCGTCCTTGAGATAGATTCGGGCGAACCAGGCTGGATGCCGCGCGAGCGCGCGACGCTCGCTACGGCTGAGCGTTCCTCCCGAGAGCAGCTTCCAGCAGAGCGCGGGCAGCGGGGTCTGCGACCGGGTCGAGGCGGATCTCATGCTCGATAGGGCTGCCATCGTTTCCTGTGATTTCTAGCCGCTGGCGTGAGCCGTAGTCCTTGGGATAGCGCCGCTCCAGGAACCACGTCGCCTGCGACGAGCCTTTGCCGCCCGTGAGGGCGCGCACCGTCAGCACTCGCACGGCCTGGCAACGCGCACGCGTGACGGCTTGAGCAAAAGTCGCATAGGGTTCTTCGCCCGCTTCGCCCCTGCGCTTCCAGAGGTAGGCCGTCGCGAGATTCACGCCGGCGCGCCCGACCGCGTGCTCGAACGGCATTGCAAGCGCCATATCGTCCGTGATCGCCTTCACGATCTCGGGCGTAAGCGTCAGCCCGTCGCCTTTGGGGCGCCCCCGCGGCCGGCCCGTCGAGCGCCGCTTCGGCTGCGCCTTCGCACGCGGGGTGCTCGTCACTTTGGGCATGGTGATCCCGAGATCACGATGTACGCGTATACGACGACTCCCACGACGACGGCGCCGAGGGCGATCGTCAGGGCCGTGGTCCAATCGTAGTCGTTCCTCATCGTTTCACGTGACACAAAAAAGCGCTCGTGTGAGCGCGTGGTGGGAAATCGGGCGTTCATGGGTGCGCGTAGTATCGCTTACATCCGATTCGCGTAAACATTTGCACGCGCTCCCCGAATCGATTTCGAACGTAGCACATTTCACGTTCCTGCGCAAGAGCGCAGCGCGACGGCGACGGTTTGCCAATCCGTCGCGGCGATCGCGAGGCCGAGCACCTCGGCCATCTCGCCAAAGCTCGGATTGCCTGCGCCGTAGATGCCGCGATACGCGTACATCGACACGCGGCCCGATACGACGTTGGGTCGCAGCTCGCTCACTTCGATGGCCACGTTTGCTCCGATTGGCTGTTCGGTGCGGTCGTAGCCGCCGGGACTCGGGGCGCGCCGCCGGCCGCTGTGGCTCCCGTGGCCCGGCGTTCGTCCGCCGGGCGCCTCGCGCATGAGGCGGGCGATGTCGTCGCCCTGGCGATCGGCGCGCGCGGCTTCCTCGGCGGCGATGACGGCGGCCATCTCGGCTGGTCCGAGATCGACGAGATCGGGGCGGTAGCCGTCGGCGGCCGGCGGCAGCGCGACGATTTTGCGGCCGCGCGCGTCGATCGGCTCGCCGACCGGCGAATGGCCGAGGCCGAGGGCGGCAGATGAGTCGTCCGTGAAGCGTTCCACGGACCGTTCTTTTCGCCGCGCGTGGTTCAGTTCACTTTCGCGCGGCGTGGCGCTCGTGGCACCGCTTGCAAACGGTCTGGAGCGCGCCGGTGCGCGGGTCGCGCACCGATCGCCGGTGGTTCCAGCGGATGGGCGCAGCGCATCGCTCGCAGACAGCATCGGCGCGGGTTGCCCGGCGCATCGGGAATCCCGGATGCAGGTTTGCGGCGAAATGGGTGCGGTGCGCGAAGTCGCTCATGCGCTACCTCGTACGGGCGCGGGACGGAGCATTCATGGCGTTCCCCAATGCGTTATCGTCCACCGCTCAGCCCTCCGCCCTGCCGTATCCATTGCGCGATCTCGTCTGCATACGATGCCGGCACGCCGGTTAACGCGCCGCCCAGAACCGCTGGCACGAGCCACCACAAACTAAGCATCTTCAGTCTCCTCGGCTTCCCGCTGTGCCGGCGTTGTAGCGCAGTCCTCGCCGACCTCCTCGACACGCCCGATGCGCAGAACGGCGTGAGGCGGACAGAAGAGTGCGAATCGCTTGAACACGTGCGCCGTCACAATTTGCGCGTCATCGTGCCAGATGATACCGGTGAGTGCGTCCTCAACGCTGCGCAGTAACTTCGACGCGTCGGGCTTCTTCGCGGGCATCGCGACCCGCTTAGGCGCGCTCTTCGGCCGGGGCAAGTAGAACCACGCCTCGAACCGCAGCGGCCCCTCCAGGAGCGCGGCATTGTGCGTCTTCTGCCATTCCCGCGCGGCATCGGCGACAGCATCGCGCCACGCTTTGCGGCGACGCGGCCCATCGCCGAATCCCTCGGTGAGAATTGCGCGGCCCTTCACGACGCGGGCAGACTTGCTTCCCTGGGGGAGCGCCACGCCGTAGACGGTCAGCTGGATCATGCGAGCCCCAAGTCGCGCATCGCGCGCAGCCCGTTCGTGCGCCGTTCGAGCCGCTCGCGGCCCACGTCGCGCGCCTTCTCGAAGCGCTGCTTCGCGCGCAGCAGGCGCAGCGCCGCGTCCGCGACCTGCGTCAGCGCGTCTAGCGCATCGCTGCCGCTCAGATAGAGCGTCGGATCGACGAGCGGAGCCACGACGCTCGCGTTGCGACATTGCGCGATGAACGTCTCGATGATTTTGCCATCCGCGTCCACGTCTTCGATTGCGGACGCCGCCTCGATCATCAGCGTCTGCATCGACGTGAAGATGGCGTTGGGAAGCAGCTGATGTTCGTCTTGCATGCGCACCTCGGTCTTTAGTTCAAGCAAATCTTGTTCGCGGCGTGGATGTCATGCCGTGGCGCGCGCGTGGTGGCAGCGATGTACATGAGCGCTTCAGACTCGGTTTGGAAGCGGGCGACGATCGCGCAGCCTCGCAAAATGAACCACGGCAAGACGGCGTGCTCGGGGAGCGTCGAATACAGTAGTGCGTAACCCATCAGTCCCAGCCTCGCGCAAGAATGCGACGCTCGCAGGCGCGCTCGTCGATGCACTCTCTCGCGCCGGCGATGCCTTCGACTGGCTGTAGCTTCTCTTTTGCGCCGTCGCGACCGAAACGGAGTCCGCAGTGGAAGCAGGCGTAGTGCTCGCGCAGCGATGCGCTCCGCTTCGCTGAGTGGCTCGCGCTACGCGGCGGTCGTTTCGTGCCCTTCGGCCAGCCCATCACGCGCACCACGCTTCCCAGAGCCGCTCCAGCGCTGCGCGAGAATCGAACGTCCCGTTCCGGTGCGGATTGAGAGCGCGCGCGTTCGGAGCGTTCACCCGGCGCGAACCCCACCTCGGGTATCCCTCTCGCTGTTGGAACTTCCCGCGACGTGTGCCGCACGCTCGCCGCGGCAGCCCGAGAGAACGGGCTCGGCTAACCACGGAATCCGGCGAGCGATCTAGCCGTTCTCCGATCGTACGAATCAGATCGTCGCCAGACCACAGCGCACGCAGCGTCGCGTCCTCTTCCGATGTCCAGCGTTTCACGACGCGCGCCCCCGCCGGAACCGGCTGCGCTGCTCGATGCAGCATGGTGCGTCGCGATTCTGCTCGTCGCTCAACTCGCCGAAGTCCATCGTCACGCCGTCCCAGGACGCGTGCGTAATACACGACGGGCCGCGCCGGTTTTTGGCCACGATCCACTCCGCGATCGTATCACTCTCCGGCTGGCCGTCGAACGGCCGATGCAACAGCAGCACGCAATCAGCGATCTCCTCGAACGCGCCGCAGTCGCGCAGAT
>JAKAPO010000097.1 GCA_021807065.1 bacterium | reverse complement strand
CCGATCTGATCCGCAAGGACTCTCGCGCGGATTCTTCGGTATCAACGGGTTTCCGACAATCGTGACGATCGATCCGCAGGGCCTTGTCCGCGCGGTCTGGGCAGGGTTCAATCCGCTCATCGCTTCGGCGATGGCCAATGCCGAAGCAAAGCTCGGCAAGCCGTCGCCGCAGGCAGCACAGCCGGTCATCGCCCGGTAAAGGCAGGTCTTCGCTTTTCGAAGAAGGCGCGTGCGCCTTCCTTGAAGTCCGCCGTGGAAACGAGTTGCGAAAATTCCGTCGCCTCGATGTCGAGCGCCTCGTCGATAGGCAGATGGATCGCGCGATCGATGGCTCGCTTGCACGCCGCAATCGCAAGGGGCGCCTTCGAAGCGATCAGGTCGGCGACACGCTTCGCCTCGCTCATGAGTTCGGGTGCTGGAACGACGCGATCGACGAGCCCGGTGCGCAGCGCTTCGCGCGCGTCCACGATTTCGCCGGTGAGGCAGAGATACATCGCTATGCCGCGCCCTACGAGTCGCGCGGTGCGCTGCGACCCTCCATAGCCAGGCATGATACCAAGGTTGACCTCAGGCTGGCCCAACTTCGCGTTCTCGCTTGCGATGCGGATATCGCATGCGAGCGCGAGTTCGCAACCTCCACCCAGCGCGAAACCGTTGACCGCAGCGATGACGGGGAAGCGCATTTGCTCGATCCTGCGCGTGAGCGCTTGACCGTATTGCGCGGCAACTTTTGCAGCCTGCGCAGACGGCAACGCGGCAAGCTCTCCGATGTCGGCGCCGGCGGCGAAGGCTTTCTCTCCCGATCCCGTTACGATCATAGCGCGCACCGAGTCGTCTTCGTCGAACCGGTCGAGTGCAAGCGCTAGTTCGCGTAGGAGCGCAGCGTTTAGGGCATTGAGTACGGCAGGCCGGTTGAGCGTCACGATACCGACCGCGCCGTCTTTGGCAGCGATAATGTTTTCGTAATGTTCCGTCATATCAAGGCACTTCTCGCCGTTGCGGTGCAGCCTCCCTCGTCGTATACTACGCTTATGCGAGCCGCCTATCACGAAGCACTCGAGGGAACGCGACTCGACGTCGTGCGCCTAGGCGCACTCGTCGGCGATGCGCTGCGCCTCGCGGCGGAGGCACTCGACCGGCGCGACGCGGCGTCTGGGGCCCGCGTCGTGGCTGGGGACGACGTCGTCGACGATCTGCGCCGTAAGATCGACGCCGAGTGCATCGAGTTGATTTGGCGTCAGCAGCCGGTTGCTGGAGAATTGCGCGAGATCGCGGCGATGCTGAACATCGCAACGGACTTGGAACGCATCGGCGACTATGCGGTGGAGATCGCAAAGAACGCCATCAAGCTTGCCGACCAGGTGTTGCGGCCGCAACGCGTCGAGATCGATCGGATCGTCAGCGTCACGCACGAGATGCTGCTCGACGCGATGCGCGCCTACGCGGAACGTGACGACGAACTCGCCACGACCGTCATCGCTCGCGATGCGGAGGTCGACCGGCTCTACAAACGCAGCATCGGTTTGCTCCAAGAAGAGATGGCGGCGGATTCGGATTTGATTCCGGCTGCGACGCGCTATCTGTTTATCCTGACCTCGCTCGAACGCGCCGGCGACCGTGCCGGAAATATCGCCTGGCATACAAAGGACATGCTGGGCCTTGGCTAACGTTCGTCTCGACCGTCGCCGGCTCAGGCCTCATGTACCGCAGTACACTTCGGCCACGCGCCTCCTAGGCCGAAACGACAGTTAGCTCACGGCCATATACGCTGCAGTACTCTTTTGCCATCTCGACTACACCATGGCCCCTGCGGGGCCACCTACGACAGATGGAGATCGCTTCCGGTGTCCTTCGGACTCGGGATTTCCACATCAGCACGCCACCGACCTGAAGGTCCACCCATGCGCGAATGAAAATGGCTCTTGTCATCCCGAGCGAGCGCACGCGTCAGCGTGAGCGACGTCGAGGGAGACGCCACTAACCTATGCCAGTATCAGCGCTTCCCCGATCTGAATTCCCCGTAGCGAATAACCTCGTCTACCTGAATCACGCAGCGACGGGCGTGTTGCCACGATGCACGCGCGAGGCGATCGAAACGTTCGCGCGCGCGCAGAGTGAACGCGGGGTCGCTGGATCGTTCGCGTATGAGTTGCAGATGCCGGAGTACCGCAATCAAGTTGCTTCGTTCATGGGCGCGAACGGCGATGAGATCGCGTTCCTGCGCAATACGAGCGAGGGCGCGAACGTGCTTTCGCTCGGCATCGATTGGAAGCCGGACGATGAGATCGTGCTCTGCGACAACGAGTTTCCAGCGAACGCGATTCCGTGGCTTGCACTGCGATCGCGCGGCGTGCGCATCCGGTTCATTGAAACGGCGCGCGAACGGATGACCCCGGACGTGCTGCGCCGTACGATAATGCCTCGCACGCGTCTGGTCGCCGTGTCGTGGGTGTCGTTCGAAGATGGCTATCGCCACGATCTCGGCGCACTCGCGGAGGTAGCGCACCGGAGCAGCGCGCTGTTCGTCGTCGACGCGATTCAGGGGCTCGGCGTCTTCCCGATCGACGTACGCGCAACCGGTGTCGATGCGCTCTTCGGCGGCGGGCAAAAGTGGATGCTCGCTTTGCAAGGCATCGCGTACCTCTACCTACGCGCCGATCTGCGCGATCGCCTCAGACTCGGTTCTCCGGGGTGGCGCTCGATGGGGAACATCTGGGATTTCTTGAACTACGACCAACCGCAGGCGCGTGACACGTCACGCTTCGAAGGAGGCACGCCGAACTTTCTCGGAGCGCTCTCGCTTGCAACATCAACGGAGCTTCTAAGACGCTACGATGCTCACGCGATCGCTTCGCACGTGCTCGCGCTGACCGACCACCTGGTCGAAGGGCTGCAACGCTGGGGCGCCACGATTCTCACTCCTCGCGGCCCCGGAATCTCGTCGGGCATCGTGACGTTCCTAATACCCGGCACCGACCCGGTCGAACTCGGGAAAATGCTTCAGCAGGAAGGGATCGTGACGACCTACCGGCCCGGCGGCATCCGTGTCTCACCCCACGGTTACAATACCATCGACGAGATCGACCGGCTCCTCAGTTCCTTAGAGGTCGTGCGTGCCGCGGCGGCGCGTTCCTGAAGGCGTCTAGTAGCCGTCCTCTTTCACGATGCACGGCGACATCACGGCGTCCTTCATGCCGTGGATCAGGTGCTTGTCGACCGGTGCAACCGTGGCGAGAACGCCGCCCAGTTTGACACCGTCGTTGACGACGAAATAATACGGGCAGAGCCGAACGCGGCCGTCGAACTGCGCGATTGCGTCTTTGGTTCGATCGAAGTAAGGCTGACGTAACCGTTTGCCTTTATACCAACGCTGCAAAACGTGTGGCGTCTTTTCAAACGATGCGAGCGCGGCATCTATCGCCTGCGCCCACTCCTCTTTGGTTAGGTCGTTGGCGATCTTCACACCGCGCGAACCCCAGGCGAGTTCCGAGAATCCCGACGGCTTGGTAACGAACGCGCGCTCGCTCTTGCCGAGATTGAGGAGCTGCTTCCAGTCGTTGACCGGAACGCCGGCCGCGGTCAGCCCGTCGATCGCGGCCTGGGGCGGTAACGGCCGCGGATCGAGAACCCACGTTCGCGGGAGAAGCGCGCGCATGCGGTCGAATGCTTCGGCGCCCATCTCTTCACGCCAGAGCTTTGCGAGGCCCGCATGATGCAATAGCGCAAACGCGAGCTTCTCTTCGAGATGCGCCTTCGGCGGCGGCGTCATCTTGACGTGATGGTGTCGCGCGGCGTAGAGCATCAACTCGTGTTTGGGGATATTGAGAAGGTCGAACAGTTCAAAGTTGCGATAGAGCACGTCGAGTTTCTCTTCGCGCCCGTCCTCGAGCCGCATGAACAGCGCTTCTTCGCTGAAGATGATGTGTTGCGGCGCGCAGACGTGAACGTTGCCCAACCCAAGGCGGGCGATCGCTTCGGCGAGCCAGCGCATCTCGGCGCGGTAATCGCCCGACTCCTCGGAGACGACGATCGCCACGGTTGGGTTCTCGACGCCGCATGCATCGCGTAACATCTCGGCGAAAGCGCGAGGCATACCCTCGGCGCCGCCGAGCGGCTCGATACCAAGCTTGCAGTACGCTTCGGCCATCGCGCCTACAAAACCGAGTCCGCCGGGAATGCTGTCGAGTTCCGTCGCGACGAGGCCGTCTTCGGTGAGCAGAAGATCAGGACGGATGACGCCCGGAACGTCGTGGCGGAACCGGTTCTGCCGCGTAAGCCGAACGATGTAATCGGGTTTTCCTTGGTCGAGATAGCCGGCGATGAATGCGGGAGCCGTGCCGCGCGCGCTTCGGATGTACAACGCGTTGAGCGAGCGATAGAATGCGAGAAGATCGCTGCCGATCTGCTCGATGTGCTGCGCGGAGGCCGGCGACAAGGGGAACGGCTCGGGGCTGATGCGCCAGGCGATCCGTTCGTGCTCGTCTTCCACGCGGAAGAGTCCCGCCGGGATCGTCTCATAGAGGACATGCGCCTGTTCCCGAGCCGTGAGATTGGGTTGGATGGCCGTACAGGGCATTAGTGCTGCCCCCGGCCGCGGCTACAACACGGGATCTTTCGGTCCTTGAAGGCGATATATCTGCGTCGCACGACTCCTAGAAGCTTGCCTAGGCCGGGAGGGGTTGCACCACCGGGGTATTCTTAATAAGCGAATGCCCGTCATAAACGAATGTCTGTCGATCTAATCGCCCTGGACCTCGACGGGACGCTGCTCGATCCGCTAGAGCAGGTCTCGGAGGCCAACAGAACCGCTATCGCCGCCGCTCTTAGTCTGGGGGTTCGCGTCGTGCTGGTTACCGGACGAGGCGTCGAGGCCCCGGCCGAGATCGCCCGCAACCTCGCCATCGTGCTACCGGTCATCTGCTGCCATGGTGCGCTGACGAAGGACGTGCAGACCGGCCGGACGATCGGGCACATCCCCGTGCCGCTCGTTCACGCCAAGCCCATGCTCGAATACGCCGAGCGCAACGGCATCGACGTCGCGGTCTACGTCGAAGAGCATTTCTACCGGCTTGGCGGCGTCCCGCCGTACATGAGCGATATGCAAGGTCCGGAATGGAACGAGGTTGCGAGCTTTCGCGATCTGCCGCACGTGGCGCCGACGTTTCTGCGCTTTCTCGGCCAGGCAGCGGCGGAGACGGTTCGCACGAACTTCGCGCGGCTTCCGCTGCACTTCAAGTTTGAAACGTGGGGCACGTTCGAAGAATGTGCGGTCACGAGCCGCGACGCTACGAAGAGGCACGCGCTGGAGAATCTCTGCGACACGTATGGCATTGTGCGCGAGCGGGTGTTAGCGGTCGGAGATTCACGCAACGACGTACCGATGCTGCGCTGGGCCGGCATCGGTGTGGCCATGGCAAACGCCGAGCCCGACGTGCAGCGAGCGATCAGCCGTGTTACTGCGAGCAATACCGAAGACGGCGTCGCGCGCGCGATCGAGCGCTACGTCCTTGATCCACGCCTGCACGAACGCACCGCGTGACCGTTCGCGTTCTTGCCTTCGCTCGCGTGCGTGAGGTGCTCGGGGTCTCGGAGTCTGTGTTGAACGTACCGTCAGGAGCGCGCCTTTGCGATCTATGGGCGACGCTGTGCGAACAAAATCCCGAACTCGGCCCGCTGACCAGCTCGACGAGAACCGCACGCAACGGCCATCTGGCAGATTCGACGGAAATTCTCGAGCAGGATGACGAGATCGCTCTGCTGCCGCCGGTTGGAGGTGGTTGATGTTTGCGATCGTGCGCGAACCCATCGACGTCTCGGCGGTGGAGGATGCGGCGCGCATTCCGGGTGCAGGCGCGAGCGTAACGTTTGTCGGCATCGTTCGTGCTACCGGCGAAGACGGGCGATCGGTGGCTGGGCTTTCGTACGAATCCTACGATGCAATGGCGCTCGCCGAGTTTGAAGCGATCGCTCGCGAGGCGCGCGAACGACACGGAGGTATCGGTCTCGCGATCGTTCACCGCCGGGGCGAGTTGAAGGTAGGTGAGATCGCAGTAGTCGTGAGCGCAAGCGCACCGCACCGCGCGGCCGCCTTCGCGGCGTGTTCCTACACGATCGACGAGCTGAAATCGCGGGCCGCAATCTGGAAGAAGGAGCTATACGTAGATGGCACTCCCGGTCGCTGGTGCTCGAACGCAGGCGAGGCCCGTACGTGAAGCTCGAGCTGCATTACGTCGCGGGACAGCACAACACGGTCGCGGTGCTTCGCTACATCCCACGGCGCCCGCGCGGTATTGCGATCGTCGCGGCGCATGGATACTCGTCGTCAAAGCACAACCTCGATCCACTCTGTGCATTTCTCGCGGGGCATGGGTTCGAGCTGTTTAGCCTCGATTTTCCCGGACACAAGCTCGGTGCGAGCGGCGGTTTCCTGACGGAGTTCGGTGACTGTCTCGACGCGGTGGCGGCGGTCGTTTCATTCGCTCGCCGGGATTCGGTAAATCCATACGTCATGGGACATAGCCTTGGCGCGCAGACGGCATTGATCGCCGCCGCACACGACGCGGCGATACCGGGTGTGGTTGCGATCGCTACGGGCCGCCGGCGCGCGGCGGTGCTCGAAACGTTGCAGCGGAACTTCAGCACGGATCTTCGCGCCGAGTACGTCGACGGGGCGAGCTTGCCCGAACTCCTGACTGGGATGGAGGAACGACTCGACCCGGCGTTGCCGAAGCTTGCGGGACGCCCGGTGCTGTACGTCGCCGCAAAGCATGATGCGATGGTTCCGGTGTCGAGCGTGATCGAACTCTACGAGCGGGCTCCGCATCCCAAGTACTTCGTAGAGATCGAAAGCAATCATACTGCCGCGGGCGAAAACTCCCGTACCGAGATACTGCGATGGCTGAACGAGCTGCACCCACGCGAGCACTGAGCGCCCACGAGCTGCGCCGTTACAGCCGGCATCTCTTGATGCCGGAAGTGGCGCTTGCCGGTCAGGAACGTCTCTCGCGCTCTCGCGCACTCGTCGTCGGCGCGGGCGGCTTGGGTTCACCCGCGTTGCAATATTTGGCGGCGGCCGGCGTCGGACGGATCGGCATCGTCGACGACGACGTCGTCGACGAAACGAATCTGCAGCGCCAGACGATCTTCTCGGCAGAAGACGTCGGAAAACCAAAAGCATCCGTGGCGGCGGAGCGGCTGCGCGCGATCAATCCGTTCGTCGCGCCGGACGCGATTGGCGTTCGTTTCGATGAAAGCAACGCGCGCGCACTCGTCGCTCTGTACGACGTCGTTCTCGATTGCACCGATCGTTTTCCAACACGCTACCTCGTTAACGATGCCTGCGTGCTCGAGGGAAGGCCGGACGTCTATGGCTCGATCTTTCGCTTCGACGGTCAGGTGAGCGTGTTCAGCCGCGAGCGGCCGTGCTATCGATGCCTCTATCCAGAGCCTCCGCCCGCCGGCAGTGTGCCGACGTGCGCGGAGGGCGGAGTGCTCGGCGTCTTGGCCGGGATCGTCGGTTCGTGGCAAGCGAGCGAAGCGTTGAAGTTATTGCTCGGCATCGGCGAACCGCTTACCGGACGCTTGATGTTGATCGACGCGCTCGGCGCTAAGACTCGCGAGGTACGTTTCGAGCGCGATCCAGAATGCGTGCTCTGCGGCGATCGCGCTCGTCTGCGTGACGCACGCGAGATGCGCTACGAAGACGAAACTAGTAGCGAAACCGAAGAAGTGGCGGCGTCGGAGGTGGACGACGTTTTGGGGGAATGGACCCTGCTCGACGTGCGCGAGCCCCACGAAGTCGTCCTCGGCATCGTACCGGGCTCGGTGAATATCCCGGCGAGTCGCCTGGAGGAGCGCCTCCACGAACTGGATAGCTCGCAACGGTATCTCGTTGCATGCCGAGTCGGCCAGAAATCGCGTTGGGCGGCGCAGCGTTTGCGCGACGCCGGTTTCGCGCACGTACGTCATCTGCACGGCGGACTGCTCGCGTACGCAGCGCATCACGAGGGGTTTGGGATATTCTAGATGGGATGAGAAGGCCGGTCCCCAAAACGGGCTTCTAAACGAAGTACCCCGTGACGCACTCGAAGTGCAATGAAAGGAGACCGACCTCCATGGACAAGCATACCAAGAA
>JAKAPO010000096.1 GCA_021807065.1 bacterium | reverse complement strand
GCCCGTAGTACGTACGAATGCGCTCGGCAACGTTGCGCGAGTTCGCGACGAGCATCGTCGGCCGCTGAGCCGCCTGGATATCCCACCGAACCAACCGTGCGACGACGGCCCGCACGAGCGCGTTTCCACCCTTGTCACCCTGAGCGTGGCGAGCGCCGAAGCGCGAGCGAAGGCGCAGCGCGCCGACGTAGCGCTCGTAGTCGAAAACGAACCGGCTGACGGTGTTGACGTAACAGACGTGCACGGCACCCGACGGAACGATGATGCCTTTTGCCCACGAGGTCGTCGAGCTGACGACCGCATCGTACGCGGAAAAGTCGAATGATTCGAAAACGCGTGGATAGAACGGCGCGAGATAGCGAAAGAAGCGATTCGCTGCCGGAATCCGCGCAAGTGTGGACGTTCGGACGCGATCGTGCGGGACGATGTCGCCGCACGCCTTCTCGTCGTACAGAGCCGTGTACACCGGCGCCTCGGGCCAGGCGCGCGCGAAGTGCGCGAAGACGCGCTCCGCGCCGCCGCGTTGATTTAAGTAATCGTGAACCAGCGCAACGCGCAGGCTAGCGAACTTCTTGTCAGCCGACCCGGTCCGCGTTTGGTCGACTCGGCCGAAATCATCGCAGCCTATCTGACGATCCTTTAGCGGCGCCGGCTGCCCGTTACGCCCCAACCTTCTCGAGCAAATCCTTCATATCGTTGGCGTGCTCTTCTTCCACCGCAAGAATTTCTTCCATGAGGCGGCGCGACGTGACGTCGCGATCGCCGAAGAACCGGATCATCTCGGTATACGATTCGATCGCTACGCGCTCGGCAATTAAATCTTCTTTGATCATGTCGACGAGCGAGGTGCCTTCTCGATACTCCGAATGACTGCGCGTCGCCAATCCCTCGGGGTTGAAGTCGGGGGCTCCGCCCAATTGCGTGATCCGGTCGGCGATGCGATCGGCATGACCTTGCTCTTCGTTGGCATGCTGTAGGAACTCCGCAGCAACGGCATCTTTGTTCAGCCCGGTCGCCATGTAGTAGTGGCGCTTGTAGCGCAGCACGCACACGATCTCGGTCGCCAGCGCCGCATTGAGCACGTCGCATGCCTGGCGCACGTCCATGCCGTAGCTATCGGTAACGGCTCCGCGGTCGATATTCTGGCGCGCGCGGCGACGAAGCTCGCGCACGTCGCTGAGGAACGGCTGGGTCGGCGTGCTCACGGTATTCCTTTCCTGTGGCTTGCGGTTATACTCAATTGTCGGAGCGCGGTAGCACCAAGGCAATCGTCGGATTGCCCAGATACCGGTGCGCGACGCGCTGCAAGTCTGTGGGTGTAGTAGCTTCGATCGCCCGTATGGTTGCGTCGAGATAGTCCGCCGATCCGGTGTGTCGCGCGAAGAGACCGCCCAGCCACGCGCGTGCCTCCAGCGTCGAGGCGCGCTCCTCGAAATTCCCGATGGCGATGGTCTTGAATTGATCGATCGATCCCTCTATCGGCTTTCGGCCAAGCAAGCGTACGAGCGCGAGTGCCGTCCCGAACGACTGACTCGGATCGCCGATCGCACCGTCGACGTAGACGTAGAGCGAGGCGGGCGCACGATTGAAATCGTAGACCGTGCCGACGGCCTGCGCCGCGAGCGACGGCGAGATCGTTCCAGGGACTTCGGCGATATCGCCAAGCGTGCGCTGCAAGAATGCTGAAAGGACGAGCATCGGTCCGTAGTCTGCGCTGCCCACCGTCGGAGCGGCGTAGCCGACGATCAGCCATGGAGCGCTTACGGCACGACGCGCGATCAGCTGTCTCGTCTTGCCAACCAGCGGCTTCGTGACCGTTTTCACAGCCCTGCTCGTGCCGCTCCGCAGAACCGTCGCGAACGCGCCGAGGCCTTGCGCGCCAAGCGAATCTATTCGGCCTACCCCGCTGATCGAAGAGCCGCCTCTCGTATAATAGGCGCGATAAAAGGACCGTGCGTCCGGGGCGGTGAGCTGCATCAACGACGCCGGCGTTCCCAGCAGCGGCATTCCTGAGTTCGCTCCGTTCGCGCGTGCCAGGTTGAGCATGTCGAGACCTACTTCGAGCGGCTGCAACTGCGCGTGTGCGAACTTCTCGATGAGCGCGTCGCGCGCGGCGTGCAGCGTTGCGGGCGAGAGATCCGGCGCTGCCAAGGCCTGAACGAAGAGCCCGATCACCCGCGGCGCATCCGCTGCCAGCGCCTCGACGTAGAAACGCACGTCGCGCGGCTCGACGACGAAACGCACCGATCCACCGTGCTCCGCGATCGCGTTGGCGAGTGGTTTCCCGCCACTGCTCGGCGTCTCCAGGATGCTTTGAGCGACGAGCGCGGCAAGACCGCTCTGCGCAAGGCGCTGCCGGTCAAGGCCGGCTGCAACGGTGAACTCGACCCCGGTCAGAGATGCGGTGGGATCCGGTTGGCTGACGATCGTGACCCCCGCAACCGTGCAGACGCCCGCCGTTTGCGCGACGGCAACTATGGGTGCCAGCCATAGCAGTGCGGCGCCGAACGCTATCCGAAGTTTCATGTCGACGATCCTGTTTGGGTTTGCGGAGAGACGAGGACGCGAACCGTTACCGGGTGCGAAAGATACCGGCGCACCGTAGCTGCAACGAAATCCGGATCGAGCGAACGGGCAATCCGCTCGTACTCGCTTCCGCCCGGCGCGTACGCCGCCGCACCCTCCGCGGCGTACCATCCCAGCATGTCCGCCTGTTCTCCGGGCGTTTGGGTCTGCGTATCGATATGGTAGATGAATGCCTCGCGAGCCGCTGCGAACGTTTGCGCGTCGAGAGGCTTTTGCAGCGCCGCGATCGCTTCCAGGACTTTCTGCTCGAGAGACTGGTCGCTCGTGTTCTCGAGCGTCACCAGCATGATGCCGGGATCGTGCAGCGTTATGAATTGGCCGTGCAGATATGCGCTCGAGCCGGCGCGCTCAAACGCCTTGATAACCGTTCCGTCGCCGCTGTTGAAAAGATAATCCGCAACAAAATCGAGTGCCGTTGCGGCGCGTTCGTCGGCGATCGGCGGCCCCAACCACCCAATGCCGATGCCGGGCTCGCCGCCCCGCACCGTCGCCGACTTAGCCGAGGAAGCCGCCGGCTTCGAATAGATCGGCGCGTCCGGCGCGGCAACACCGCTGCCGTCGGTAACGACCGAGAGCATCGTTTCGTCGACGTCGCCGGCCATCGTGAGGAAGGCGTTGCTCGAGCGAAATGCGCGCTGCGCAAAATCCCGCACCGCGCTCAACTGCAGGTGCGACAGCTGGTCGGGCCCGAGCGGAATCGGGGGCTGCGTCGCGGGACCTGACGAGAACAGTGCGCCGAAGAGCGCATCCTGTGCGAGAACGTCGGCCTCGTACTGTTGCTGCACGACCTGCACGATCGTGTCCTTCTCGCCAGCCTCAAGCGAGGCTGCATCGATCGACGCAGAGAAATACGCCGCGGTCAACGAGGCCAGGACGCGGCGCGCCGCGCTAGGAGGCACGATGACGTCGATCGCCACCAAATCTGGATAAACTGCGATAGTGAGATTACCGCCGGCCTGCGCGACGGTCTCCGCAAGCGTCCTACCGGTGACGAGTCGCGATGCCGCAGCCGCCGCCGCTGCAACGCGTGCGATGCCGGGCACCGGCGCTGCGTAACCGTCGGCAGGGGCGCGGAACCACAAGTCGATCGCGGCCGTCGGTGCCTGTGCGTCGGCGGCGATGAGGTAGGTTCCGCCGTGCGGAAGCACTCCGCTCTGCGGTGCCGGCAACGCAAGGGCAGCACTCGGAAAAAACAACACGGCAACGGCGCACGCCAGACGCTTTGCCACCCTGAGCGCACTGCGCAGCGGCGCAGTCGAACGGGTCACGCGGGCTCCGGCGAGATCTTCGGCTTGATGCGCGGTTCGGCACGCTTCGGCTCGTCGACCGGTTGGCTCGGCGGCGCCGGAGGAGGTGGCGGCGTGACCGCGGGCGTCCGGTCGTATGGCACGCCGTCGAGAATCGCACGCACCTCGTCCGCCTCGACCGTCTCGTATTCGAGCAAGGACGCCACCATGCGTTCGACCTTGTCCCAGTTCTCCTTCAATATCTGTCGGCCATGCTCGTAGCACGATTCGATGATCCGGCGCACCTCGCCGTCGATCTTCGAAGCCACCTCTTCGGAGTAGTTTCGCTCTTCGCCGAGGTCGCGGCCCAGGAACACTTGGTGATTACCGCGCCCGTATTGGATCGGTCCGAGATCGCTCATGCCGTATTGCGTCACCATGGCGCGAGCGAGTTGCGTCGCCTTCTCGAAGTCGTTCGACGCTCCGGTCGTGACGTCGCCGAACTGGATCTCTTCGGCGATGCGGCCACCAAGCGACATCGCAATCTCCGCGAGCAGCTCGTCTTTCGTGCGACTGTGCCGGTCGTTCTCGGGTAACGACCACGTGATACCCAAAGCCATCCCGCGCGGGATGATGGTTACCTTGTGCACGGGATCCGATTTCTCGGTGAGACCGCCGATCAGCGCGTGCCCCGATTCGTGATAGGCCGTGACTTCCTTCTCTTTCTGCGTCATCACGACGGATTTACGCTCGGGGCCGACCATGACGCGATCGATTGCTTCGTCGCAATCGTTCATGTCGATCGCGTTCTTGTTGCGACGCGCCGCGAGAAGCGCCGCTTCGTTCAATAAATTCTCGAGGTCGGCACCGGAGAAACCGGGCGTCCGGCGTGCGAGCGTTTCGAGTTCGACGCCCTTGGAGAGCGGCTTGTTGCGCGCATGCACCTCGAGGATCTTCTGCCGCCCTTTGATGTCGGCACGGTCGACGACGATTTGCCGGTCGAAGCGCCCGGGACGCAGCAGCGCCGGATCGAGAACGTCGGGGCGGTTCGTCGCTGCAATCAGGATCACACCGGTATTCTGATCGAAACCGTCCATCTCGACGAGCAATTGGTTCAACGTTTGCTCTCGCTCGTCGTGTCCGCCGCCAAGCCCCGCGCCGCGCTGCCTGCCGACCGCGTCGATCTCGTCGATGAAAACGATGCACGGTGCCGACTTCTTTGCTTGATCGAAGAGATCGCGCACGCGTGAGGCTCCTACGCCGACGAACATTTCGACGAAATCCGAGCCCGAGATCGAGAGGAACGGCACGCCGGCCTCACCCGCGATCGCTCGGGCAAGCAACGTCTTGCCGGATCCCGGTGGTCCGAGCAGCAGGACGCCCTTGGGAATGCGGGCGCCGAGCGCCTGATATTTCTTGGGATATTTGAGGAAATCGACGATCTCCGCCAGCTCCTCTTTTGCTTCGTCGACGCCGGCGACGTCGGCGAAGGTGACCTTCGGGCGGTTTTCGGAGAGCATCTTGGCGCGCGACCGTCCGAACGAAAGCGCCTGACTCCCCCCGCTCTGCGCCTGGCGGAAGAAGAAGAAAAATATGAGGAGGATTGCGATGACCGGGAGCAGCGACCAGAAGAGCTGAAGCAAGTACGAGTTCGCCGGTTGTTCGAAGCTGACCGCTCCGCTCTTGACGTGAGACGTGACCTCACGAGCGAATTGCGAATCCGTGTTCGGCAGCGAAACCACGTACTTGGTTCCGTTCGAAAGCGTTCCGCTTGCCTCCATGCCGACGGCGTGGAACGATTGAACCTGACCGGATTCTAGCTTTTGATAGAACGCACCGTAATCCAGGTGTGCGCTCTCGTCGGTCGTCGTAATGAGGCGCTGCACCAGTACGAAGAGCGCCACGAAGACGACGACGATGAGGATTGCGGAACGAAGATGTTTGCTCACGATAGATGATTGCTTAGGATGAGAAGACCCACGGTTTCAATTGTGCAAGGTAGGGAAGATTCCTGAAGAGTTCCTGATAGTCTAACCCGTAACCTACGACGAACTCGTCGGGACACTGAAGGCCGACGTAGTCCAACCGGACATCCGCCTGACGGTGATAGGGTTTGTCGAAGAGGACGCACGTCCGCAGCACGGCTGGTTTTCGCTCCTCGAGCAGCCCGCGCAAATAGTCGAGCGTCAGTCCGTTGTCGATGATGTCTTCAACGACGACGACGTTACGGCCGGTCACCATCTCGCCGGTGTCTTTGAGAACTCTAACCTCTCCGCTCGAACGGGTCGCATTGCCATAACTGGAGACACACAGGAAATCCACGGTAATTTCGCTCGGGCCGCCGGATACTCGCCCGACGGCGCGCGAGAGGTCCGCAACGACGAAAAGCGCTCCCTTCAACACGCCCAACAGCAGCAGGGGTTGCCCCGTGAAATCCGCGGCGATGCGCGCGGCAAGGCGATCGATCGTCGCGGCGATCTGGTCGCTCGAGTAGATCTTGCGTTCGATGCTTCCTTCGTATGCCTGTTCGATCTTCATTTCTTTTTGTGGCGCCGCACCTTGCGCGCCGCCCGGCGCTCCGTCTTCCTCATAACGACCGGTCCGCCCGGTTCGATGCGCAGCGTAACACCTGCCTTCATATGGAATCGGCCGCTTCCGCCCATTTCGAGAGTTCGTACGGCCGCTTCGACGTGCTCGAAGTCCACGTCGGCCAGCTCACCCTGCTTGCGAAGTGCCTCTCGCACCCTTCGGCGCAGGAGCGCACGGGGGGTTGCCGCTCGGTCGCTTACGACCAAGTGGGCCGCGCGAGCAACCGCCTCGTCCAGACCCGGAAAGAGCGGTCGAAGTGCTCCGAGCGCGGCGCGGACGGCGTTTCGCCGAAGCTCTGGATCGCGATTCGTGGGATCGACCGCGTATGGAAGGCCGCTCACGTGGCAGTAGTACCGCAAATCCTCGCTGGCAACGCGCAGCAGCGGACGAATGAGGTCGATTCCCTCGTCGAGCGGCCGTCGAGGCTCCATGCCACCTAGGCCTTCAGGGCCCGCTCCCCGGAAAAGCGCCATGAGCACGGTTTCACTCTGATCTTCCGCATGATGCGCGCTCGCGATCGCGTCCGCACCGCGTTGCTTCGCAACTCCCAATAACGCTTCGTAGCGAACCTCGCGCAACGCCGCCTCGTCTCGCCCGCGGGGCTCCAGCGCAACGACGTCGATCGACAGTTCGCAGCTTGCCGCAATCCGCAGCGCGATGCACTCGTCCTGCCACGCCGAGGCGCGCAATGCGTGGTTAACGTGCGCGACCGAGAGCCTCAATTGCATCGAAGGCATGAGCGAGTGCAGGGCGGCGACGAGCGCAACCGAGTCCGGGCCGCCGCTGCACGCGACGACGATATGTTCGCCTTTTCGCAGAACGCCGCTGCGGGCGATAGCCTGTTCTATCGCCCGCTCCGGATGCGCTCCCCTCATCGAGCGTGTCTCGCGATTTCGCGTTCGACGTCGCGCTTGGTGATGTCGGCGCGCTTATCCCAGAGTTTCTTGCCCCGTGCGAGACCGAGCTGGATCTTTGCCATGCCCCGCGCGAAGTAGAGCCGCAAGGGGACGACAGTTAACCCTTTTTCTTGAACGCGACCGCGCAAATACGCGATCTGTTCCCGGTGCAGCAGCAGCTTCCGCGCGCGGCCTGGATCAACATTCGAGAAACTTCCCTGTTTGTACGGAGGGATGTGCATGCCAACCAGCCACGCCTCGCCGTCGCGAAATCTTGCGTAGGCTTCGCTGATCGATGCTCCACCCTCGCGCACCGATTTCACCTCGGTTCCGCGCAGTTCGATACCGGCCTCGATCGATTCCAGAATGTGATACTCGTGTCGCGCTCGCCTATTCTCCAGCGTCGGCGCGCGTCGCAGTTGCTCTTCCTCCGTCCGCTTGAGCCGCTGCTGCTTGCTTTTCATTTACGTGGCTCCCTTCACCATCCGGCGTTGCGGCGGTCGACCGCATCGCGCACCGAGCCGCGCGACATGAAGTGCCCCTCGCCATGCAGCAGCAGGGTACCGTTCGCATCGAACACGTCCGCCTCGACGCCCAACGCCTTGCTGCGCTGCCACGTGACGCGCCCGAGAATGGTGAGCGGCTCGCCGAGCGGTACCGGTTTGCGGAAGCGCACGTGCATCGATGCCGTCACGCCGCGATGACCCGCGTAACCCGCAGCGTGGGCCATTGCCTCGTCCAGCAGCGACATCGCGATGCCGCCGCGGGCGACGCCACGCCACCCTTGAAACTGCGGCCCGAGTGTCGTTTCAGCTCGCACGCCTTCGCGTCCGAGGTTCTCGAAGTGTAGATGCATGCCGATCGGGTTGTCGGGACCGCATGCAAAGCACCGGCCGTC
>JAKAPO010000095.1 GCA_021807065.1 bacterium | reverse complement strand
GTAGGCGCGCTTCACTCGGGCAAGGCTCTCTTCATTGCCCTGCTCGAGATTGCGATAGATCTGCTTGTCGAGCATTTGATCTTCTTGGCCGTGCGGCCAGATGCGCCACGAGTCATTGTCGATGACGTCGGCGAGAACGATGTCACCATCGCGCTCACCGCCGGCAAGCCGCCCGAACTCAACCTTCAAATCGACGAGCACGACGTCTTGCCGCTTCCACGCCCGCGAGATTAGCTCGAAGGTCCAATCCGCCAGCTCCGACATGCGTGCGATCTCTTTGTTCGTCGCAATCCCCCGGCTCACGATTTCCTCAGCCGAGATCATCGGGTCGTGATGCTCGTCGTCCTTGAGAAAGAACTCGACGACGCGTGGAGCGAGGGCGCTGCCGCGCGTGAGATGCTGGTTGCGTCTCGCATAAGACCCCGCAACGACGCCGCGCGTGACGACCTCGAGCGGAATCATCGTGCACCGTCGCACGCGCATCTCGTTGCTATCTGCATCTTCTCCACCGCCTAGGTAATGCGTGGGCAAGCCATGCTTGTTGAGGAAACGGAAGACGCGCGACGTCGTCAGCGCCGCGAGCCGCCCTTTCCCGGTAATGACGTCGCGGCGTGCGCCGTCACCCGCCGTTATCGCGTCCATCTGCTGCACGACCAGCTCGTGCGGGCTCTCGACGGATTCATAGAGTATCTTGGTCTTACCGCGGGTGATCTCGCTACCTTTCTTCACGTTCGTACCTCCGCTTGCATTGGAAACGGGTCTACTGCGTCGATTCGCCGTGCGACGCGCAGAGCGCGTTCGGGTGCCGTGCCGATGTGCCCGCTTGGATCGAGCAGGCGGCGAATCTCGGCCGGGTCCACACGTGCGGTCAACTCCGGATCCTCGCTCAGCAGTTGCGGTAGCGGGTTATCTTCGCCGCGGCCGAGCGCCTCCCACGCCGCCATCGAGTGCCTGCGAAGTGCCTCGTGCAAGCGTTGGCGATCGCCTCCAGCGCGCGCCGCAGCCATCATCACCGCTTCGCTCCCAGCGAAGAGACCGTACGTGCGCAAGTTCTGAACGATCCGGCGTTCGTTGACACGCAAACCCTCAATCGTGCGCAACGCAAGCGAGAGGACTTCGTCGGCACAGAGGAACGCCTCGGGAAGGAGCGTGCGCCGATTCGCGCTGTCGTCGAGCGTGCGTTCGAGGTAGTTCGTCGCCGCGTTTTGCCATGCGACGCCAGCATACGCGGGCAACATGCGCGCCAGTGAATCGATGCGTTCGCAGAGCACGGGATTTCGCTTGAACGGCATTGCGGAGCTGCCGACCTGATGCTCTTCGAATGGCTCGGCGACCTCGCCGAACGGCGGCGCGCTCAGCACGCGAACGTCGGCCGCGAACTTCGAGAGCGACGCGCCGAGACCGGCCAGCGCCGAGACCACGAGATGATCGAGCGCGCGCGAGTAGATCTGGCCGCTTGCGTCGCGCGCCTGGAGCCCAAACTTCGCAAGGACGCGGCGCTCCATCTCTTCCGACGCGCCTCCTCCACCCAGCAGCGCCTCGTACGACGCGCTCGTCCCAACTGCACCACGCAATCCTTTGGCGCGCAGACTCTCGAAGACGAACCGCAGATGCTCGTAGTCGAGCAGCAAATCTTGCGCGTAGACTGCAAGACGATGCCCGAGCGTCGTCGGCTCCGCTGGCTGCAAATGCGTAAACCCGATGCAGACGAGCTTGGCGTTCTCGCGAATCCGATCCGCAAAACGCTGCAGCAGAGTTCGCAGTTTCTCTCCGACGAGCGAGAGCGCACGTCGCGTGCGATAGATGTCAACGGTGTCCTCGACGTCCATCGACGTCGCCCCCAAATGCAGGCGGCCTCCGCCGAGGTGAGCCTGCGACGCGAATAGACGGATCTCCGCGACCAAATCGTGGTGCGTCTCGCGCTCGATCTCCGTCGCCGCTTCGACGTCGATTTCACCGGCATGTGCGCGCAAATCCGCCAGCTCCGCCTCGGACACCAATCCGGCATGCGCTTGCGCCTCCGCCAGCGCCACCCACACTGCGCGCCACAACCGCCGGCGCTGGGCCTCCGAAAAGAGGGCCCGTAACTCGTGGCTTCCGTAGCGCCATGAAAACGGCGACGCGTATCGCTCGTAGTTCATCGTGAGCCTGTCTTCGAGAGCGCGGTACACTCGGCGCTGATGCGCTCCACGAGCGTACGGTAATCGTCGGGATCGCTGCCGGCGCGACCGGTGACGATCGCTTCGACACCGCGGACGGCGCGCTCGTACGCGTTGCGCGCCCGCGCCTCGCCGACGCGCCGCGCAATCGGGCGCAGGATTCGCTCGCGCCATTGCAGGCGCGCGGGGACGCGCCCCCCGGGCCTAGCCAAATCCCAGAGCAGCGCGTACTCGGCGGCAAGCGCCGAGAGCAGCGGCACGGCGGCGCCGCGTGGATCGAGCGCAAAGAGTTCGCCGACAATGTCGAGCGCTTGCGCGGTCTTACCCTCGACGAGCGCGCTCGCATACCGGTAGGCCTTCGGATCCGGGGCGCTAAGGCTCTCGCGCTCGAGATCTGCAAGCGTGATCTTCTTCCCGCTAAGAGCAAGCTTCTCCAAATCGTTGCGCACCGCAGCTAAATCCGCAACGCTCTCGGTCAGCGCCGAGACGACGGCCGGCGCCGCGCTCGCCTCCAGCTGCTGCAGCGTTTCCAGGACGAACCGGCGGCGCGTCTCCACGTTCGCGGTCGTGTCGATGCGTAGCGCCGCACGGCCGGCAATTGCGCCGAACGGCCGCGGCCGCTGCGAGCGCGCGGGGAGTAAGTCCACGATCGCGAGCGTATTCCCCTCCGGCACGCTCTGCGCAACTTCCCAAAGATCTCGACGTTCCTGCGCTCGCAGGGTCTGCGCCTCGTTCACCACGACGACGCGATGCTGCGCGAGAAACGGCATAGCCTGCACCGCCTCGCGAACGCACGCCGCGTCACCAACCCCGTCTGCATCGACGCGCACGAGATTCAGATCGCGCATCTCGGGAGGAAGGAGGCGCTCGATGAGCCTGTCGAGAGCCCGCTGCGCGAGTGCCTGCTCCGTGCCTTCGACGATGACGAGCCGCCCTATCGCCGGTGCCTTATCGAGAAAGTCGTAAAACTTCAATATTGTCCTGGTACGGTGGACGGACGATGCCGAATTCCGTCACAAACGCGGTAATCAGGCGGCGGGGCGTGACGTCGAAGGCGGGATTGAACACGTTGGCACTCGGCTCCGCTACGGGAATGCCCGCAAACGACGTGACCTCCCCTGCGCCGCGCTGTTCGATCGGAATCCCTGCGCCGCTTTCGATAGAGAAATCGAATGACGACCGCGGAGCTGCGACATAGAACGGAATCCCGTGGTGCGAGGCGAGCACCGCAAGCGCATACGTGCCAACTTTATTGGCCGTGTCGCCATTACGCACGACGCGATCGGCGCCGACGAGCACGAGATCGATCCGTTCGCGCGCCATTGCGACCGCTGCGGCGCTGTCGGCTTCGAGCACGGCGTCGACGCCGGTACCGCGTAACTCCCATTCCGTGAGTCTCGACCCCTGTAGAAGCGGCCGTGTCTCGTTTACGAAGACGCGTGGCTTCTTGCCCGCGCGATGCGCTTCGATGATGATGCCCAGCGCCGTGCCGCCGGCACCGGTCGCCAGGGGACCCGTATTGCAATGCGTGATGATGCGCGCGTCCTGTGGAATCAAGTCGAGGCCGTAGCGCGCAATTGCGGCATCGACCGCCTCTTGTTCGCGGTGGATTGTCTGCGCCTCGGCGAGCATATCTTCGGCAGCCAGCACGCGGTCGACGGCCCACGCAAGATTCACCGCGGTTGGCCGGGCGGAGCGTACGCGTGCCGCAACGGCCGAAAACGCAGAATCGTCGGTGATGGTCTTGCGTAGCAGGGCGATGCCATACGCGGCAAAGACACCAATACACGGAGCGCCGCGCACCGCCAGCGTTTCGATGGCACCGGCAATTTCATCGGCCGTACGAGCGCGGCAGACGCGTACCTCGAAGGGCAGCAGCCGCTGATCGATATAGGCTACCGCGTCGCCGTTCCACGCAACGGCAGCCGGCAGCTTAGACTCCGGCAGGAACGCGCGCGGTGTAACAGTCGCGGCAATAGACCGGTCGATCGCCGCGCGGACGGAACGGCACCGTCGTGTTGATGCCACACGACGCACAGACCGCTTCGAAGCTCGGCCGTGGTCGCGAACCCGCGCCGGGGGAAGCTTGCGTGCGGCGCGCTTGCCGACAATCTCTGCATCTCGCCGGCAAGTTCGTAAAACCACGATCGGCGAAGAACTGCTGCTCGCGCACGCTGAAGACGAACTGCGTGCCACAGTCCCTACAAGTGAGCATCTTATCTTCCAAGGTGGCGCCTCCGCGGGTGGAACGAGGTCGATTCTATGCGCCCAAGGCGGGCCAATCCCTGCGCCTCGCTCAAGGCGAGTTATCCACAGTTGCGAGACCCTCGATCCAGAGCCGCCGTACGATGACGATCGTCTTCTTCGGTTCTTCCTAACTGCTAGATCGAAAGCCGGCGCGCGTGATGTCCGCGGGGATCGTCGTAAGCACCGCGGCCGCGATCGCCGCCTCGTAGCCCTTATCGCCGCGCGCCGGATCGGCGCGCTCCTGCGCCTGCTCCAACGTTAGCGTCGTCAGCACGCCGAGACCGATCGGCACGCCGGTCGAGAGCTGAACGTCCATGATGCCGCGCACGCATTCGCGCGCGACGTACTCAAAGTGCGGAGTCTGCCCCTTGATCACTGCGCCGAGCGCCACGACGCCGTCGAACCGTTCGGTCTCGGTGACCTTGCGGCAAGCCAGTGGAATTTCGAAGCAACCGGGTACGTCGTACGTGGAGATATCTTCGTCCTTGACGCCGCAGTCGCGCAACGCTCGGCGCGCGCCGGCAATGAGTTGCTCGCTCACGTCGCGATAGAAACGAGCGACGACGAGCGCGAAGCGCTTCCCGCCGCAGCCGGGCACGGTAAGACGTTCTCGGTTACGACCAGCCATTATGCCGCCACATCTGTTGCCTATTGCGTCGTGGTGAGCGCAGCGACACTACGCTTGGCGAAGTGGAGCGAAGTCGAACCATGGTTTACTCCACAATTGCGTCATCAAAGAGGTGTCCCAGTTTCTTGCGTTTGGTCGCGATATAGTGTTCGTTGTGCGGCGTCGGCGCCGTGTGCAACGGCACGCGCGAGTTTATCTTCAAGCCGTACCCTTCGAGCCCGAAAATCTTCTTCGGATTGTTCGTGATGACGCGCATCTCACGTACGCCGAGATCGTGCAGGATCTGCGATCCGATGCCGTAGTCGCGCTTGTCGACTGGGAGCCCCAGCGCGAGGTTCGCCTCGACCGTGTCGGCGCCGCGATCCTGTAGTTCGTAGGCGCGTAGTTTGTTGGCAAGACCGATCCCGCGCCCTTCCTGGCGTAGATAGAGAAAGACGCCGCGCCCTTCCCGTGCGATCATCGCCATCGCGCCGTCGCGTTGCGCGGCGCAATCACATCGGATCGAGTGGAGCGCGTCACCGGTGAGGCATTCGGAATGAACGCGCACCAGCAAATCCTTTCCCTCACCTATGTCGCCCATGACCAACGAGATGTGCACGTTCTGATCGAGGACGTTCTCGTACGCGATGCCTTTCCACATGCCCGTTGTGGTCGGAAGATCGAACGCGGCGATCCTCTTGACGAGCATCTCGTTGCGCATCCGGTACGCGATGAGATCCTTGACGGTAATCAGCTTCAGACCGTGGCGGTCCGCGAACGCGCGCAAACCATCGCGACGCTCCATCGTTCCGTCCTCGGCCATGATCTCGCAGATCACGCCGGCAGGATAAAGACCTGCAAGCCGCGCGAGATCGATCGCTGCCTCGGTCTGTCCCGCGCGTACTAACACGCCCCCCTCGCGCGCGCGCAGCGGAAAGGTGTGACCGGGCCGGAGGAAATCCGCCGGCTTCGCTTCGGGATCGACGAGACGTTTGATGGTAGCGGCGCGATCGTGCGCCGAGATTCCCGTCGTAGTCAACCCGCGCGCCTCGACCGAGATCGCAAACGCGGTCTCGTGCAACGCGGTATTCTCACTCACCATCTGCGGCAGGTGCAGCTCGTCCAGACGCCTGCCCGTGAGCGGTACGCAGATGAGCCCACCGGCATGCCGCCGCATGAAGTTGATCGCCTCGGGCGTCACCATCTCGGCAGCCATGACGAGGTCGCCCTCGTTCTCGCGATCCTCGTCGTCGAGGACGACCACCATTTTGCCGGCGCGAATCTCGGCGATCGCCTCCTCGATGTCGTCGAACGGGCTCTCTACTGCTGCAATCTCCGTAGCAAGAGATGGGATGACGTTCGTCAAGCGTTGGAGCGTCCGGTAGGACGGCTCCCGCCGGCCCGATCGGAGCAGTGAGATCGCGGATTCAGTAAGCCCAGCCTGCTCGGCGAGTTCGGTCGCGGAGAGGCCCGCCTGCTCCATAGCGGCGTTCAGGCGTCCCGCAAACGTAGATTTCACGGCTCCTACCGTAGTCTTCGACTTTTCAGATGTCAAGCGAAATGCGCGGACCCGCGAGCCCTGGCGTCCCCTGTCATCCCGACTTTGCATCCCCGTGTCATCCCGAGCGAGCAAGGTGCGCCAGCGCCGAGCGACGTCGAGAGAGGCGCCTCAAAGGCCACGCCTGCCGCTTTGTCCCATCCATTACTTTGTGATACAAAGTAATGGATGTTGACTCTGTTGAAGCGCCCCAGTGCATTCCTTCCGCTGCTGATCTCTGCGGGATTTCTTGCCGCCTTCGCTGTCGGCATCGCGCAGGGGACGCTCGTACGCCAGCCCGACGAAGACGCAGGCGCGCATCTCTTTCAACTGCTCATGCCGTTGCAGCTCCTCACCATCGTTTTCTTCGGCTTCTCGTGGATACCGAAGCAGCCTCGGGCGGCGTTGCCGATTTTCACGCTGCAGGTCGCCGCAGCGATCGTAGTCGTTGCAGTAGTCTATTTTCACCACCTCTAATAGTAGGCGCCATGCGGGCGCGGCGCGGCTCCCTTCATCCCTCGCACTCCTGCGTCGCCATCGCAAACTCTACGGGCTTACGGCAGCCGGGAAGATCGGCGAGCGGGCAAAGCGTCCGACGGAAGTTTCGTATCGCCCGCATGACCTGATTCGGGTTACACCGGAAGCAAGCACGCCTGCCGTCGTCGAAGAGCCGTGAAACCGCCTGCTTCGGAGGAGTTATGCACAACCGCCACATGGAGCGCTCCGCCGCCTATTCGGGCATCGTCGGCGCCATTTTATACATCGTCGCGGGCCTGATTCCAGGAATGCCGCCACCGGTGACCGAGAGCGGCTCCTCAATCGCCGCCTACGTCACCAGCCACAACGCCACCCTCGCACTCTCGGCTTGGCTCACGCTGCCCGCAGTGGCCTTCATTCTTTGGTTCGCGATCGGCTTCTTCGACTATCTGCGCGACCCAAACGATACGGACCGAACGCTCGCGCAGTGGGGCGCCGCGGGCGCGATCATCTGGACCGCGCTGAATGTCATCGCCGCCTCACTCATGGGGGCTGCGACGATCCGTAACCCGGGCGCTGGCGCCTCGTTCCCGACGCTCTACGTCTTCGACGTGGTGCTCTTCATCTTCGGGTTTGGCGCGTTTGCCGCGTTTGCATTTGCAGCTGCAAATGAGGGACGCCGCCAAGGTGCGATGCCCGGTTGGTTGAACGTGCTCGGATATCTCGTCTTCATCGTCGACGCTGCGTTTACGCTGACGATGTTCGCGAGCACGGGTGCGTTCGCGATCACCGGAGTAGGAACCATCGTGACGCCGGTGATCTCCTCGGTCTGGCTCCTGCTCGCGTCGATCGTCTTGTTGACGAGCATCCCGAAAGCCGCGTAGTCTAGGCGAAGGTAACTATCGGTTTCACGACGCGCCCCTCGGCGAGTGCGCGGTGCGCCTCCGCTACCTTTTCGAACGGAAATCGCACCGCGCCGACCTTCTCAGCGGTCACGATGCCGCTCGCAATCAGCCCCAGCGCCTCACGCGTGTCGTCCGGTCCGCACGAATAGCTCGCCACGAGCCGTAGATCGTTGAAATAGAAACGCTCCGCATCGATCGTCACCGGTGCATCCGGATCGTACGGCGTGAACATGACGACGGTGCCACCCGGCCGCACGGCGGAGAGC
>JAKAPO010000094.1 GCA_021807065.1 bacterium | reverse complement strand
GCACGTGGTGCGAGCGCAAACGAGATCGACGGTTCGCTTCGCGCGCTCGTCGCGCAACGATGCCGTTGCGGATGGGGAGCGCTTGCCGGAACCGCCTCCGCAGTCGAGGCTCTCGTGGATTATGCCGCGCACGAGCGTTTGGTTCCGTTCACCGCATCGCTAACCGCCGGTACGCGCACGCTTGCAACCGCGCACTTCGGCAGCACCGCATCCTCGCAAATGGTGACGCTGCCGGCATCGTCCATTACGGCGAAGCAACTGATGTTCTCGGCGAGCGGCGGCGGCACGCTCCACTACGCCTTGCTCTACACCTATCCCGTGCCGAGCAACGCACCCGGGCAGCTCGCCGGTCTGCGCGTCATCCGCACCGTCCGGTCCGTAGGTAGTGCGACTGCGCTCGCGACGATGGACCTCGCCCCGCTCACCGGCTCCGTCTCGCTCAACGCCGGCAGCGTCGTCGACGTCGGCGTGCAGGTCATCGTCGACCATCCGGTCGACCGCCTCGTCATCGAAGACCCCCTCCCCGCCGGACTCGAGGCCGTCGACGAGGCACTGCGTACCTCCAGCACCGCGGTGCTCGCGCAGCCCGATAGCTGGCAGATCGAGAACCAGCAGATCTACGCCGACCGCGTCACCGCCTATGCCGAGCATCTTGAGCCCGGCATCTACGAGATGCATTACCTGGCGCGGGTGGTGACGCCGGGCAGCTATCGCTGGCCGGGTGCGCGCGCCTACCTACGCGACGCGCCCGAAGAGTTCGGCCGTAGCGCCTTCGCAACGCTCGACGTCCACTAAAGACGAGGCCCTCGCCTGAACGAGGGCCTCGGATCGGTCAGCGCGCTCCGTTTCTACGGCGTATTGAATCGTTTGGTTATTTCGAATGTATAGACCGCTGGTCCGAAGACGTTGCCGAGGGTCGCGGCGCTTCCACAACCCGGACCAATGGCCGCGCTCGGACATCCGGAGGCATTGGCGAGTGGGATGGGCAGGCCGCCGCCATAGATCGGAAAGACTCCGGAGAGCGTGTTGAAGATGTTCTCGCCGGAGATCTGGAGCGACAGCAGCGGGCTGATCGGCACCCGCAACGACGCGTGCGCTATCAGGAACGGCCGCTGGTTGAACGAGTTGTTGTTGCCATAATACGTCTCGCCGAACTCTGCGTAACCCGCACCGCCCGCGAAGGCGTACGACAGCGCGCCATAACCTTGCGAGTACGGTTCGCGGGTGTTCAGTGAACCGACGGTACTTCCGAACCCATAGTACGGATAGAACGAGACGGATCCAATGCCTTCGCCGTTGAGGTTCTGTCCGGCGATGATATTGAGGTTCTGGTTCCACTGCGACGGGTTGCCGATGCACGCCGGGGTCGGCTTGCTGCAGTAGAATCCAAGAGGCAGATTGTAGACGTAGCCTCGATTCAGGCTGCCGGCCAGCGTGAAACCCAGGCCCTCCCGCGGGTGACGGTTGATCGAAAGTTCCACGCCCTCGAAGCGGAAGTTGCTGATGTTCGTATTGGTCGTGTCGTAGACTTTCGTGCCCGGAGGAACGGGGCCGCCCTTGTACTGGCAAGGGGTGGGTGCGCCGCAGGTCGTTCCGCTGAAGACCGTCTCGCCGAAGTAGTGATTGAACAGATTATTGAGGTAGACGTCAGCCGAGACGACCGTTTGGCCGTCGGGCAAACGGTAATCGGCGCCGGCATCGTAACCAAACGCGGTCTCCGCTTTCAGATTCGGATTGTTTAGAGTGATCGTGGCAAATCCGGTCGAGGGGCTATAGGTCGCCACGCCTGGTGAAACCAGGCCAAGCAGGCTGAGAAACGGCGGAGCGATAGCGCTGCCGGCTGCTAAGCGGACGGCCAAGTTGGGATTCGGTCGAAACTCCAAAGCCGCTCGCGGGTCGTTGTGACTGGTCGTTTCGGTATCGAACGTAACGTTGCTGCCGTTGATGGCACAGTTCGAGAAGCCGAATGCAAACGGACACTTCGCAGGATACGTGCTTCTGTAGACATTAGCGTAGTCGGCTACGGTGAGCCTCACGTCCGGCGTAAGATAAAACTCGCCGCGCAGTTGCCCCGTCGTGTACAGCTGTGAGGACCCTTGTGGAAGTGAGATGCTGCTATAGGTGAGCAGTTCGTAATCGAGCGCCTTCGTGTACGTCTGGTTGATCGCAAGCGATACCACGTCCCCGACGGCAAATGGGTGATCCCACTCGGCAGACCAGCCCGTCAGCTGATCTTGCTCGACTTCTTGAAAGAAGTTCTGCGCCCAAACGCGCGTCGGCGCTCCATTGTATACCGAGCCGTTCGCATCCACGCCGTAGAGATTGAGCGTGTACGGCGTTAGGTCGGTTATACCCGCAAGCCCACCCGGTCCTTGTTGCCCGGCGGTTACGAGACGGTAGATATCGGTGTGATAATAACGGCCGAGGAGCGTGTCATTCCCCACGGTCGTTTGGATCTCGCCCTCGAACATCGGCTCGTTGTCCGTTTCGGCGTTTCCGGGATAGAGGAATACCACCGGCTGGGGACCCGGTGCCAGCGAGCCGGTATAGCCTGGCCCCGCCACGCTCGGCACGAACATCGCGTTCGCCGTCGCATTGCCGACGTTAGCCGTTTGATCGGCGAAGGCTTGGACGCCTAGATAAGCCGCCGTGATGTGCGTTGCCGAAGACAGAGCATAGCGCAGCTTCACGAGCTCGGAAGTATCGTTCAGGTAGCCCTCCTCCGTATAGCAACAAGCGATGGTTGAAAACCCGGTCTGGATGTTAGACTCGGTCTGGTGCACGGTCGTGTAGCACGGTGGGGAGAATGAGACGTTCCCACAATAATCGGTGATCCCGGGGCCAAAGGCATTGTTCGTGAGGAAGAGGCCGCTGGGATCGATGAGTACCCGCTTGCCGTTGATCACCGATGGGTTGTCGACGTTGGACAGCGCGACTACGAAGCCGAGTCTTCCGATCGTATCCGAGAAACCCATGTCGGCAATGGTGCCGGCGTAGCTGGTGAAGCCAAATTGGAAATCGGGGTGAGGGGTCAGCGTCGGATCCTTCGTGTGGAAATCGACGGTACCGTTGATAGCGCCGTTGACCTCGGGTGCCGTTGCACCGGGCCCTTTGATGACCTCGACGTCGCCGAACATGTAACTGCTGAGGAACGTGGTGACAAAATCACCATAATCCTCGACTGCAAGCGGATGGCCGTCGATGAGCGACGCGGTCTCGTAGGATGCAGCGTCGCGAATCGTGGGAACCGTTATCGAGCCTGGCGAGGCGCCGTTAGTGCTGCCCCCGGGAAGCGAAATCTGCAAGCCCGGTATCTCGTTCAAGACGTCGCGGACCTGCGGCGCCCCTTGATCTTGGAACGCCTGAGCGTTTACGACGTTCACCGATGCCGGGCTCGCATTGAAATGCGCCCCTGTAGTGGTGGTGCTGACGTGCGCGATGGTGACGAGGTTCGAAAACGATGCCAGCGGTAGGTGCACGGTGATCTTCTGCGACTGCCCCGCCACTAGGGCGATGCTGTCCGTCACGCTGGTGTAGCCCGCCTTCGTCACCGTGACGGCATAGATTCCCGGGACGGCCGACGCCACCGAGAACGAACCGTGTACGTCGGTGGTCGTGGTGTACGACGATGGGCCGCGGAGATAAACCGTGGCACCACTAAGCGGTGCACCCAGAGTGTCGGTAACGTGGCCGTTTACGCTCGCCGTGGTCTGCGCCGCGGCCGGAGCGAATGGAGCAATGAGAAAAACTACAGCAAGAAAAGCGATTGAACGAAGGATAAAGATGCGCACAGTAATCCTCCTGTCTGCCGATCCGCGCGCTACGCCCCTTCGTTCAGTTCCAGGCCTCGCGACGCGAATGAAGCGCTCGAGCAGGCTTTCGTCTATCTCGCATCCCAATCCTAGATATGAGTCAGAAGCCTTTATTAACGTTCAGTTCATCCAAAATTCATATCGTTCGGCATCGCTTCGCCTGGCCGCTCGGTGCCGTCGTTTTGGCATCGGCGCTTTTGAGCATGCCGACGAGCGCGCTCGCGTGGGGTACGCACGCACACGCGATGATCGGCCGCGTGGCGGCGCAGAGTTTCCCGCACGCTATGCCGGAATTCGTGCGCACAGCGGCAGCCGTCGACGAAATTTCGGAACTCGGTCCTGAAGAAGATCGCCTCAAAGGATCGGGCACGTCGTGGGACGCCGATAACGATCCGGGCCATTACCTCAATCTCGGCGATAACGGCGAGGTAGCCGGGGTCGCGTTGAACGCGTTGCCGAAGAGCATGCAGGCATATGCGCGTGCGCTCGCACCGTCGCACGCAACGCCATGGAGCGTCGGTTACCTGCCGTATTCGATCCTCGACGGCTTCGAGCAGCTCCGCACCGATTTCGCCATTTGGCGCGTCGACGACTACGCAATGCATCATGCGGCAACGGCACCGCTGCGCGCGGAGTTTGCAGCCGATCGCAACCTCCGTCAGGACCTGACGCTGCGCGACATCGGTGTCTGGAGCCATTTTGTCGAAGACGGCTCGCAGCCGCTGCACGTAACCACGCATTTCAACGGCTGGGGCAATTATCCCAATCCACGCGGCTACACGCAGGCACCGATTCACAGCGAGTTCGAGATCGACTTCGTCGATCGCTACCTCTCGCTCGCGGCGATCCGCAGGCACATGCCGGCCGATCACATTCCCGCGCCGGCAAAGCTGCTCTCGCAGCACGACCTCGCTTCACTCGTAGCATCGTATCTCGCTGGAACGAACGCTGCGGTCACCCCGCTCTATTCTATTGCCGGACCCAGTGGCGCAGGCTTCAAGCACTACTCGGCAAAGGCCGTTGCATTCACCGCAGTACAGCTTGCGCGCGGTGCCGCCGAGCTGCGCGATCTCACCAACCTCGCGTGGCAGGACAGCCTCTACGTCAAGACGGGTTATCCGTATCGCAGCGTGCGAGCTATTTTGCAAGGCAAGGTCCCGCTCACGGCATCGCTGCTCGACCGTTAGTCATTGTGATCGCGTTTGCAGCACAGTGGTTGGTCGTCGTCCCCGCTCTTCTCGTTATCGCTGCCATTGCAATACGTCGAACCTGGAAACGCGATCTCGTCGAAGCGCTACTGGGAGGCCTGGGCACGATCGCGCTGGTGAAGATCGCCGGGAGTTTGTTTACCGAGCCGCGTCCGTTTGTCGTCGAGCATCTCCGGCCGCTGGTCGCGCACCCGCCGGATAACGCGTTTCCGTCGGATCACTTGGCGGCATGCGGGCTTGCGTTCGCGTACGTATGGCCGCGTTCGAGAGGCATGGCAGTCCTCACGTTGCTGCTATCGGCAGCAATAGGCTCCGCGCGTGTGGCAGCCCGCCTGCATTGGCCGGGCGATATCGTCGCGGGCTTTCTACTGGGAATCTTAGGCTTCGTGCTAGGCCTGGTCGTCTACAGGTCGTTGCAAGCAACCCGCTTGTCACGCTAACGAAGCCCTGATTTACTCCAGACCTAGGAGCCAAGTGGGTGAAGTGTACTACGGTACATGAGGCCCGCGGCGACAACGGTATGGGCGGGTTAACCAAGAGCTTCGTTACCAGAGTCCGCACGCGCGTAGAGCGTGTCTGCCAAAAAAAGTGGAGGCCGCCCGGTTAGGGCGGCCTTCATTTGTTCGGGCTTGTGTCTTAGCGATAGCTCGAGCGCGTGGCGAAGCAATCGCGGCAATAAACGGGCTTATCGGTGCGCGGTTGGAACGGCACCTCCGCTACGCCGCCGCACTGGCTGCACGTCGCCGTGAACATTTCGCGTGGCGCGCGTCCGCCGCCAGATCGACCGCCGCCGGCGGCCTTACGAGCGGCCCGGCAATCGGGACAGCGGTTAGGCTTATTCTGAAAGCCTTTCGAGGCAAAAAACTCTTGCTCGCCCGCTGTGAACACGAAATCGTGTCCGCAGTCGACGCAGCGCAGATACTCATCTTGGTACATTCTGAAACGAGGGACTCCTCTTGGCGTTGGTTATGGATGGCTAGGGAATCGACTCGTTCGACACACTCGAAAGTACTAGGACCGAATTCGAAACCTTGCTCGCGCCATTCTAGCAGAACGCCCGTACTTGCGCAACCTGGGGAATCGCTGGGAGTTCGAGCATGCGTCCGTACGAGGGTACTCGTCCAAAGCGCTTGAAATCAGCCGAGCCCCTATGACTCGACTCCTGATGGCGGTCTTCGTAACGACTTCCGCCTTACTATGTGCCGGCTCGATCGTCGGCGCAGCCGATACGACGACGTGGCAGAGCCTGACCCCCGACCAAGTCTACTACAAGATCCGCGACGTCTTTCGATCGCATCGTCCACCCCCGACCTACGAAACCTACACGATGCATCGCGCAGACAACGACGCCGAGGGCTACCCCGATTACGCCGATACGTACACGTTTCACATCTGGATGCGCACGACCGATAAGGCCGCGCTCGGTCGCAAGTTCTCCAACCTCGGCGCGATCGGGCAGCTCGAGTTCATGCGGCCGCAGTTCAACGCGGTCGACGCGCCGCCGGATCATCCCGAACTCGCCGATCCCGGGCCGCCGACCGCCGATCTCTTCGAACCGGCGCCGCTCCATCCTCACCCTATCAGTTGGGTTCCGACGCCCGAGCCGCACTACACGCCGCTTCCCATCATCGCGCACCAGAAATTCATCTTCAACCTCGACTACTACGTCGAGTCGGTTGCGATGGATGGCGGACTGCTCCACGTCGTGCTCGCACCGCGGCGGGATCCCGAGCGCAACCGGTTACGCGAGCTCTTCGTCGATCCGAAAACGTTCGAGCTGAAAAAAGTCGTTGCAATGGATCGGTTCGAGACATGCGATGGTCCGCATCGCTGCGATATCTACCCAACGCGATTTACCATCACCCTGCACCATCTCGACGGGATTCCCGTCGTCACCCACATCCACGGCGTGGTCGAAGGCGGCTACAGCGGCGACGATCAGATCGTCGAGTATTCGTTCACGGATATCGCGTTCCCAAAGTCGCTACCGGACTGGTACTTCGATCCACGAGACTACGCACAGCACGCCCAAGACGCGCCTACATGAAATGGGGCGCGGCGTGGAGCGCGCCCGCGCCGTTCCGCCAGAGCGCGTACTGCAGCGGCTGTTTCGCGTTCATCGATAGCGCCCCGATCTCGCCCTTTGGGTTTATCGCGATCACGCAATACATGTCACTGCGCAGATTCGGCGCGCTGCGGGCCATGTAACGCATGAGGTCTTCGCAGGCCTCCTGCGGATGCATGCCTTCGCCCATCTTCTGCACGATATGTTTCGAGGTGCAGTAGTTTGTCATGACGTCGCCGTTGCCGGTTGCGGACGCCGCTCCGGCGGCGTCGTCGGCGTAGTAGCCGCAACCGACGAGTGGCGAGTCGGCGACGCGACCCGGAATCTTCCACGCGAGGCCGCTCGTCGAGCAGCCGGCCGCGACTTTTCCGCCGCTCGCCGCGACCATGCCGATCGTATCGTGATTCTCGTGGAGCCAAAACGTCTCGTGATGCGGCGCGTTCTTCCACTTCAGCCACGCTTCGAGCGCTTGCGGCGTCAGGAGCTGCATCGGTTTGAAACCCATCGCGATCGCGAATTGCAGCGCGCCTTCGCCCGCCATCTGCGTGTGAAGCGTCTCCTCCATCACCAGCCGCGCAACCGAGATTGGGTTCTTGATCTTGTGCAGGCTGAAGACCGCGCCAGCCCGGCGCGTCGTGCCGTCCATGATGCCGGCGTCCAACTCCACCTCGCCCTGTGCGTTCGGCAGGCCACCGTAGCCGACGGTCATCACCTTGGGATCGTCCTCGACAACGTTGATGCCCTTCTCGATCGCCTCGACGAGCGAGCCGCTCGCGCCGAAAACCTCCGCGGCCTTTGCGTTCGCCTCGATTCCCCACTTCCACGTCGAAAGAAAGACGCCGGAGGCGGTCGCGGCTTCTACCGTTGCTGGCGCACCGGCGGCGGCAACAGCAGCCCCCGCCGTCGCGAGAAATGTCTTGCGATCGATCGGCTCCATGCACGCGTGTTATCGCGGTGTGCAGAGCCAGTCCTTTCTTTGTCATCCCGAGCGAGCGAAGCGCGTCAGCGTTGAGCGACGTCGAGGGAAGCGCCGCGAGGCTCCTGCTAACCTAGTGGGTTGTAACATCCATTTGTGTATTGTATAATTGCTGCATGTACGTTACGGCATCAGAACGCAGCGCACTTCAGTCCATGGTGCGCGCGCATCACGTCAGCGCG
>JAKAPO010000093.1 GCA_021807065.1 bacterium | reverse complement strand
TACGCGAGCGTGAGCAACAGCGTTGCTCCAGCCACCGCCGAGAGCCGCGCTCTCGTCATCCCAAGCGAGCGAGTTGCGTTAGCAACGAGCGACGTGGAGGGACCGACGAGGAGTTTGAAACATGCATAGAGCGCAGCCGTCAAGAAGAAGACCATCACGATATCCGGCGTGAACGTGCGTCCGTAGTAGACGCTTCCGGGAAACACGGCGAAGAACGCCGCCGCAACGATGCCCGCAAGTGCGCTCTCGTAGAGAGCACGTGCGAAGAGAGCGACGACGCTTATGGTGCCGAGCGAGAATGCGACGGCGAGGAGACGGCCGAAAATCTCGTGCACGCCGAAGAGTTTGTAGAGCGTCGCCGCTAAGAACGGCAGAATCTGTAACTCGAGCTCGACGTAGTTCGGCGGCGGTCCGTCGTAATCGGTCTGCGGGTAGAGAACGTTGTATTGCAGCGTCGCAAAATTCCGCGCGATCGACGCGGTGTCGCCCTGACGCCAATTGGGGTGATCGAGCAGCGGATCGTGGATGTGCTGCAGCCGCAGCAACAACGCAACGAACAAGATCGCCGCGATCGCATAAGGCCAGAACCTGGACGCCTGGACTTCGATCCGCTCTACCAAGAGATGCGGCGTCCTAGCCTAGGAGCAAGCATGGATGCAGGAGCGGCGAGCGTTTCAAGGGCAGGCTAAGACGCCGCATGTTTGAACGTCCAATATTTGTTCAGGAAGAAATTGACGACGATGCCGGCGACCGTCGCTGCGAACCAGAGTTTGTGTCCGTGGCCGAGCAGTGGTCCGAATAGGTAGCCGATGCCGACGCCGACGGCCCACGCGACCGCGGAGACCGTGAGGAACTGGGCTCCCTCGCGTACGGGATGTCCGGTCGAGCGAAACGTCCAGATGCGATTGAAGTAATAGTTCGAGACGCCACCGGCGAAGAATCCGATTGTATAGAGGACCTGATAGTGCAGCAACTCTGCATGCCGCGGGTCGAAACGCTGTAGAATCGTGAAGACGACGAGGTTCACGACGAATCCTGAGGCGCCGACGACCGAGAATTTCACGAATTGACGCATCCCGCGCCGCTTGGACAGTGAGGCGATCACCTCACGCAACCCAGTACCAATCGGCAAAGAGCACGGTGAAGAGGCCGAGCAGCGGTAGCGAGAACGCGACGATGAGCGTGTTGGCCCACGGGCGCTCGCCCCAACGCGCGAGGATCGCGAACATCGGGAACAACACCAAGCCGAATCGCGGCATCGACATGAGGCTGGACGTCGACATCGGCACGAGAATGGAGAGACCCATGTACGCGATGTACGAGGGGCGCAGCCGCTTCCAGCCGGCGATGAACACGAAGATCATCAATGCGGTGAACCCGAGTTCCAGCGCCTGATTGGCGACCGCGTTCGCCGCAACCGCGTGCGTCATCTTGTGAAACGAGGTGATGACGCTCACCCACGGCGGAGCCAGATGCCGCCCCCAATGGCTCTGCACGTGTGAGAAGTAGAGTGGATCGGCGCGCAGCACCCAGAGGTACGCCATGTAGGAAGCCAGCCCGGCGGGAATCAGCAGCGAAGCACACGCGTCGCGCAGTCCGCGTTTGGCGTCCGCGCGGTAGCGCGCGAGCCATTCGATTGCGAATGGAATGAGCAAGAGCACGCCCTCAGCTCTCGTCAAAGCGGCGAGGAAGCCGATGATTCCGGCTCGCCACCAACGCTGCGAACGCATGTAGTAGAACGATGCGATGGTGAGCATGAAGAAGAGCGACTCGGTATAGACGGCCGAGAAATAGATCGCCGTCGGGAAGATGGAGACGTAGAAGATGGCGCGGCGCGCAACGGTGCGATCGTACTCGTGCTCGAGCAGCTTATAGAGGAAGAGCAACCCGAAGAAGAAGCAGGCGTTCGAGATCAAGATGCCGGCGATGAGATGGTTGGCGGTCAAGGTGCCGACGATCCAAATCAGCATTGGATAGAGCGGAAAGAACGCGGGTTCTATACCGCTATACCCCTGCGTGGCGATCGTCAGGTAGTGCACCGCATCCCAGCGGCCCCACACGGCGAGGAGGAGGTGGCGAGACTCCTGCACGTGCACTCCGGCGCGCTGCCCGATGATGACCGCAGCCAGCTCGGCGATAACGATGATCGCCGCTCGCGAAACGAGAAAGTCGAGCAAAACCTCGCGCACCGTTTGGTTGAATCGCGCGGCGATCGTGACCTTACCGATGCAGAAGAGTGCAACCGCCGCTGCTAAGATACGTCCGCCATGCGCGAAAGTTGGTTGCAGCGCAAAGGTCATCCAAAGGATGAGGAACGGCAACCACGTGATCGCATCGTAGCGGAGGCTGTGTGAGAGCTTCACTCCGGTGCGGCGCGAAAAATAGCGGCCGTAGGCCTGCCAAAGCGCGAGAGCGACGCCAGCGCCGAGCGGTACGCAGAGCACGAGCCCGAGTTGGCTGAGCGCGGGATGGTGCAGCGGTACGATGACGCCGTACCAGAAAAAGAAACCAAGGCTCGCGCCCGCGAGACAAATGACGAGCAGAGCGATACGGCCGGCGCCTAGCAGATCGCCGAAAGCAAACATTCGCGTATGCACCGGGTGCGGTGCATGGACGTCGGTCGTCATGGATTTCGTGCGCTACTTAAAGGAAAAAAGCTCCTTCCCTTGTAGCAGTCGAGCGTGATCAACTCGCTGGACTTCGTGAAGGTGACGGAAGCGGCGGCCATCGCTGCGGCTCGCTGGATGGGGCGCGGCGAGCGAAATACTGCCGACGGTGCGGCAGTAGAGCGCATGCGGGATCGCCTCGGCGAGATGCAAATTTCAGGGCGCATCGTTATCGGTGAAGGCGAGCGCGACGAAGCCCCGATGCTCTACATCGGTGAAGAAGTCGGCAACGGGGGCTACCCGGTCGACATCGCCGTCGATCCGATCGAAGGAACGAATCTCGTCGCCAATGGTTTGCCGAACTCGATCGCGGTTCTGGCGATCGCGGAACGCGGGGCGTTGTTGCACGCGCCGGACACGTACATGCAAAAGCTTGCCGTCGGTCCAAAAGCCGCGCCGTACGTCAATCTGGACGCGAAGACGGGCGAGAACCTGCACGCGATCGCCGCGGCTCTCGGGAAACCGATCGACGAAATCTGCGTCGTGATTCTCGATCGACCGCGTCACCGCGAGCTGATCGAAGAAGTTCGCGCCGCTGGCGCCCGCATTCGTCTCATCTCCGACGGAGATGTCGACGCGTGCATCGCAACGGCAATTCCATCGACGGGCATCCACGTTGCAATGGGAATCGGTGGCGCTCCGGAGGGCGTTCTTGCAGCAGTCGCGATCAAGTGCCTTGGCGGCAATTTCTTGGGTCGGCTCAAACCGCGCAACGACGATGAGGCCAAGCGCGCGACAGAGATGGGATTTGGGAATCTCGATCGCGTCCTGCGAATCGACGATCTGGTCAAGAGCGACGCAATTTTTTGTGCGACCGGCATTACCGACGGCGACCTCGTACGCGGCGTGCGTATCTTCGATGGGCACGCGCAAACACACTCGATCTTGGTACATTCCGGCGGCATCGTGCGTTTTATAGAATCGACGCATCGACTCGTCGCACAATGACCCGCAAGCGCTACGACGTGGTCGTCGTGGGCGCAGGCTCTGGCGGCTACGCCGCAGCGCGCACGGCGCGCGATGGCGGCGCGGAGGTTGCACTCGTCGATCGTGGACCGCTCGGCGGACTCTGTATCCTGCGTGGGTGCATGCCCAGCAAAGCGCTCATCGCGTCGTCCGACGCACTGCACGACGCGCGCGAAGCGGAAGCACTCGGCGTCAAGGCAGCCTCGCTCTGCGCGAACATGCCGTTCATCGCAGCGCGCAAACGCGGACTGATCAAGTCGTTCGCGGATTACCGCACCGAGGGCATACGCGCGTTTCCGCTCTACGAAGGCGCCGCATCGTTTCTCTCGCCGACGGAGCTGTTAGTCTCCCTCAGGAAGGATGACCGCCTCCGGAGGCCTGCGTCAAACTTGTCATCCCGAGCGGGTGAGGAAGGAGGCGTGACCGAGGCCTTGCCATCCCGGGCGAGGACGCGCGAGGAAGCGGCCGACGTCGAGGGAAGCGCCACCACTCAGGTAGTGCTCGAAGCGAAGAACTTCATCATTGCAACCGGCAGCGTTATTGCGACGCCTACCGTACCTGGCCTTGCGGAGGTAGGCGCCCTCGACAGCGACGCCATCCTCGAGCTGGAACGGATTCCCGAATCGGTGGTGGTGCTCGGAGGCGGCTACACAGCCTGCGAACTCGGCCAGTTCCTATCGCGCATGGGGGCGCGGACGACGATGATCATTCGCAGCGGTCAGCTGCTGACGTATCAGGATGCAGACGTCGGCACCACGCTGACCCAGAGTTTTGCCGAGGAAGGCGTCGAGGTCATCAAGCATGCGAAGCTGCTCTCGGTCGAGCGTCGCGGTACCCAGAAAGTGGTCCGCTGTGCGATCGCGGGCTCCTCTGTCATCCCGAGCGACGTCGAGGGAAGCGCATCAAGGGTTATGCTTGCCGATGGTACCCAGGAAATCGCCGCCGACGAGATTTTCAACGCTCTTGGCCGCACTCCCGACGTAACGGGCTTGAACCTCGAGGCCGCCGACGTCGCCTACGACCGGCGCAACGGCATCACGGTCGACGGTACCTTGCGCACGAGCAACCCCAACATTTTCGCCGTCGGTGACGTAAACGGGCAGTATCTGCTGGTGCACGTAGCGATTTACCAGGGCGAAGTGGCGGCACGCAACGCGCTGGACGGCGGCATGGAGATCGCCGATTATCGCACCATGTCCGCGCACACGATCTTCTGTGATCCTCAAGTTGCCCGCGTCGGGAAGAGCGAGAAAGAACTTCAGGCAGAGGAGACGCCATACGTGGTTGGACGTTACGACTTCGCAGAGCATGGAAAAGCGATGTGCCTCGGCAAGACGAAGGGCTTCGTAAAGATGATGGCCGATCGCAGACGCGGCGAGATCCTCGGCGCGACGGTGATCGGCGCCCAGGCATCGGAGCTGATTCACGAGATGATCGTTGCGATGCACTACCATGCAACCGCCGATGAGTTCATGCGCATTCCACACTTGCACCCGACCCTTGCAGAGATCTGGACCTATCCCGCCGAGGAATGCTGCGCGCAACTCGGCATGAAGAAACCCGGTGACGAGCAAATAGAACTCGCAACCTCCGCGACCTAACATTGGCGGTGCTTCGCGCACTCGCGTCGCGCTCCGATCTGCCTTCGAGCAGCTTGACGAGTGCGTCGATCTCGTCGTTCTTCCGGAGTCCGCGACGACGGGGTACTTCTTGGAAGAGGCCTAAGTCCGACAGGCTCCTAGTCGGCGATCTGAACGCCGCTCTCCGCGACCTGCTCCTCGACGAAGAACTCCCTGTGCTCCGCCTGTCATCCCGAGCGAGCGAGGCGCGAAGCGGCGAGCGACGTCGGAAGGCGCCTCAAGGCACCAGCACGAGAGCGCCCTCAACTCGTCCGTCGCGAAGACGATTCAGTGCATCGTTCGCGCGCGCCAACGGAACTTTTGTCGTCGTGGTGCGAACGGGAATGAGCGGCGCGAGCGCGAGAAATTCTTCACCGTCGATCCGCGTAAGGTTGGCGACACTCCGAACGATGCGCTCTTCCCAGAGCAAGTGGTAGGGAAGCGAGGGAATGGCGCTCATGTGGATGCCCGCGCAGACGACGACTCCCGCCTTGCGCGTCGCCGCGAGCGCGGTGCGCACGAGCGCCCCAACCGGTGCAAAGATGATCGCCGCGTCGAGCGGCTCGGGAGGCACCATGGTGGAATCTCCGGCCCAGGCCGCGCCGAGCGACCGCGCGAACCTCTGGCCTTTCGTGTCGCCGGATTTCGTGAACGCAAAGACGCGTTGCCCTCGATATCGAGCAACCTGTGCGACGACGTGCGCCGAAGCGCCGAAGCCGTAGAGACCGACGCGTTCTACTTCGCCTGCGAGGCGCAGGGCGCGGTAACCGATGAGTCCGGCGCATAGGAGCGGCGCCGCTTCGGCGTCGCCGTACTCCGGAGGAATCTTGAAGCAGTACCGTGCGTCGGCAACGCAGTACTCGGCGTAACCGCCGTCGATCGTGTAGCCGGTGAACCGGGCGCGATCGCAGAGATTCTCTCGCCCGCTCTCGCAGTATTCGCAAACGCCGCAGGCCCAGCCGAGCCACGGCACGCCGATCCGGTAGCCCTCTTCAAATCGCTCGACGCCGTCGCCCACGGCTGCAACGGTCCCAACGATTTCGTGTCCGAGAACGAGCGGGAGTTTCGCACGCCGCAACTCGCCGTCGGCGATGTGCAAATCCGTGCGGCAGACACCGCACGCCCGCACCTGCACCAGCACCTCGCCCGCCTCGGGTTTGGGCTCGGGTGCGTTCTTTTCGTAGCGCAGTACCCTCCGCCGGTCCGGCCCTTTCCCAGAACGCGGCGCCTTCCCGGGCCGCTCGAGAACCATCGAGCGCATACGTTGCTTATGCTACGTCTCTATGAACGACTCCACCCGACGCTGTGCGTTCGAGGCGGCAGCGGGCTGACCTTGCAGCCGCTGCAGGAAAACATCTATGATTGCGTTGCCGCATCGGGACCCTGAGCCGAGGCCTTGGAAATGAAATACACGAAGTGGGGAACCGCCTGTGGGAGTCGAGATCATCGCGGTCGGGACGGAGTTGCTGCTGGGGCAACTCGTCGACACGAATACACCGTTCATCGCGCAACACCTCGCAGACGTGGGAATCGACGTGCACGCAACGCATGCGGTCGGTGACAACCGCGAGCGGATCGCAGCGGCAGTATCGCAGGCGCTGGAGCGAGCCGCCGGCGTGATCACGACGGGTGGCCTCGGCCCGACGGTCGACGATCTTACGAAGGAGGCGGTGAGCGATGCGCTCGGACTCGATCTCGAGCGTCATCAGCCTTCCGTAGAACGCATGGAGGCAATCTTTGCCAAGTTCGGCCGGCCGATGCGCGAGAACAACCGCAAGCAGGCGGATCTTCCGCGCGGCAGCATCGTGCTCGAAAACGCGAACGGGACGGCACCGGGATTTGTCGCCGATGCACCGGGAGGAAAGTTCGTCGCGTGTCTTCCCGGCGTACCCCGCGAGATGCGCGCGATGCTTGTCGATCGGCTGATTCCACAATTGCGCGAACGGTTCGGCGGAGACGGACGAATCGTTACCCGCGTCATTCGCGTAACGGGACTGGGCGAATCGGAGATCGATCATCGCGTCGGCGAGCTCTTACGAGTCGGTGAGAATCCGAAACTGGCGCTGCTCGCTCACGACGGCACGTGCGACGTGAAGATCATGGCGAAGGCGAAGAGCGACGCGGCGGCCGCAGCGATGATCGGGCCGATCGAAGAGGAAGTTCGGCGTCGCCTCGCAGGGCACGTCTACGGTACCGGTGACGAATCCCTGGCGGAAGTCATCCTGAAGTTGTTGCGCGAACGCGGCTGGACGCTCGCAACGGCGGAGTCGTGCACCGGCGGGCGCATCGCTGCGGCCATGACAGCGATTCCGGGAGCATCGCAGAGCTTCGTCGGAAGTATCGTCGCCTATGCCGACGCCTCGAAGATCGCACTCTTGGGCGTCGACGACGAGATCATTGCGCGGCATGGTGCGGTGAGTGAAGAAACGGCGATGGCGATGGCGCGCGGCGCTCGCGACCTCTTGAATGCAACCGTTGCGATCGCCACGACCGGAGTAGCCGGTCCGACCGGCGGTTCCACTGAGAAACCTGTCGGCTTGGTTTGGCTTGCCGCGCAATCACCGGAGGGAAGCGGTAGCTTGGCAATGAGCATCCCCGGCGATCGGGGGGCAGTCCAGGCACGAGGAACCCAAGCGGCACTCGGTTTCGTTTGGAGCTTATTAAGGAACCAAAGAGGCGGGGAGGCGGCGCGGCCGTCGTAGCTGCCGTCACTTGGCTAGGAGACGATTACTCATGATGTCCGGTCCCACCGTTCGACTCGTCGCACTCGCGCTGGTTGCCTCTCTGGCTTCAGCCTGCACTGGAGGCGGCGGGGGCGGCGGTGGCGGTGGAAATCCGCCGCCGACGATATCGCCGACGATATCGCCAACGAGCTACTATCTCTGCCCAACGGCGGACAGCACGACGTCCGTCACGGTCGGCGGCTCGGCGAGAAGCGAAAACGCCATGCGCGTTGCACCCCGCAGTACTCGCGGAGGCGAGCAGCAGCAATATGCGCCCAGATTGCTTGCCGTG